>CALDPW010000112.1 GCA_937911885.1 uncultured Clostridia bacterium
ATAGTAGCTTGTGTTTGAATTGTTTTTATCAACAACATACATTGTAACTTTGTTTAATTGAGTGTTGTTTTCAACTTGTAAAACAACAGAGTTAAACTTAACTGTTTTATCCATTGTTGTTAATTTTGAATCAACATAAACTTCATCATATGTTTTTAATGTTTGTTCTGTTGCAAAATAAAATCTTAAATAAAATGTTTCGCTTGAAGGGTTAAGTGATGAAATACCAACTGTTGTTTTAACAACTTCGGCTTTAGCATCTTTTGAATAAGCTCCTTGGAAAAGTGAACTTAAAATGCTTTCTTTTGTTCCTACATAATATTTGTTTAAAATTTCAGCAAAAACATCTTTGTTTTCTTGTTCTGCATCATCTTTTAAATAAACATTACTAGCACCAATTTTTTTAACTTCAATTGCGTTAACATCGCTGTTAATAACTTGGTTATAGTCTCTTGTAACAACCCCTAAAACAATGGCTGTAACAGCAATTGCAACAAAAATTGATAATGCAACAATTGTTAATACTCGTGTTAAAATTTTATTCATGTTTGTTTCCTTAATTATATTTTTACTTTTATTAGTTTAATAATAATAACAACATTTGTCAAAGCAAATTAACTTTGTTTATTATCATCTTTTGGTTCGTCTTTTGTTTGATCAGCTTTTTTTGTTGTTGATTTTTTAGTTGTTTTTGCTTTTGGCTTATCTTCAACTTGATTTTGTTGTTCTTCCACAGGTTGAACAGGTGTTTCAACAACTTCAGCTGGCTTACTTTCTGCTTTTTCAACTTCGGTAAGTTTTTTTGTTTCTTCTTTTATTATTTCTAAATCTTTTTTAGTAATAACACCAGCGTTGCTAAGAGCTTCGGCAGCTTTTAATTTTAGTTCTTGCATTTTGCGCAAGTTTTCTGCTTCGGCTTGTTTTTTGCGTTCAAGATTTTTTTCTTGTGCAATTTTTTCTTTTTTATCTAATTCTTCGGCAACAATTTTGTAATCTCTACCATCAATAATAGCTTGAACTTCTTCGGTGTAGATTGTTTCTTTTAACATTAACAATTGAGCCATGTTTTCTAAAATACTTAAATTTTCATTTAAAATTTGTTTACCTTTTAAATAGCAACTATCCAAAATTTGTTTAATTTCTTCATCGATTAAAGCTGCTGTTTTTTCGGAGTATTGAACTTGTGTTTGATAATCTCTACCAATAAACACTTCGCTTGAACTACCCAAATTAATAAATCCAAGATTTTTGCTCATTCCCCATTCGGTAACCATTTTTCTTGCAATTTTTGTTGCATGGTTAATATCTGAACTTGCACCAGCAGTAATATCACCAAAAATAATTTCTTCGGCAATTCTACCACCCATAATCATTGTTATTCTATCACACAATTTTTTGTAGAACATGTGATCATTATCGTTATCTGGTCGGTTTAAAGTAAATCCACCAGCTGCTCCACGAGGAATAATTGATACTTCGTGAACTTGATCACCATAGTTTAACAATTTTGAAAGTATTGCGTGTCCCGATTCGTGATAAGCTGTTAAGCGTTTATCTTCTTCGGTAATTAGTCGGCTTTTCTTTTGAGGTCCAACCAACACTTTGTTAATACCTTCGGTAATATCTTCCATTGTAATTGATAATCTGTTATCACGTGCAGCTAAAATTGCGGCTTCGTTTAGGAAGTTTTCAATATCTGCACCAGTAAAACCACTTGTTAAACGAGCAATTGCATTAAAGTTAACATCGTTATCAATAGGTTTGTTTTTAGCATGAATTTTAATAATACCTTCTCTACCCTTAACATCTGGTGGATTAACCATAATTTGACGGTCGAATCTACCTGGACGAAGTAGCGCAGGATCTAAAACATCGGCACGGTTTGTAGCAGCCAAAACAATAATTCCTTCGTTGCTTTCAAAACCATCCATTTCAACAAGCAATTGGTTAAGTGTTTGTTCTCTTTCGTCGTTACCACCACCAAGACCTGCTCCTCTTTGACGACCTACTGCATCAATTTCATCAATAAATACAATACATGGAGCATTGTGTTTTGCAGTGCTAAACAAATCTCTAACACGGCTTGCACCAACACCAACATAAAGTTCAACAAAGTCTGATCCACTAATTGAATAGAATGGAACATTACTTTCGCCAGCAACTGCTTTTGCTAATAATGTTTTACCTGTTCCTGGAGGGCCAACAAGTAGCACACCCTTAGGAATTCTTGCACCCAAAGCTTTAAACTTGCCTGGATTTTTTAAAAATTCAACAATTTCTTGTGTTTCTTCTTTTTCTTCTTCAGCACCTGCAATATCTGCAAATCTAACATTGCTCTTTTCCATTAAACGAGCTTTGCTTTTTCCAAAACCACCAGCCGAACTGTTTTTGCCACTTAGCATTTTATACATTAAAATACCAATAACCAAAACAATAATAACACTCATGTATGGTAACAATGTTTCCAAAAATCCTGGTTGAGCTGGTTGAGTAATAATTTGCAAATCTAGGTTTTTATAAGCTACAAACATTTCTGCTGTTTCGCCAGCTTCCAAACCAATTCCATTTGCTTTTGCAATTTTAACATCTAATTCATCTTGAATTTGATAAATGCGTTCCATTTGAGCATTAAACACATATTCAAAACTATAGTCTGCACTGCTTGGCCAATCTCTATCAGTAATTTTGCTGCCGGTTTTTCTTGCTTTACCAACACCATTGCTTAAATATATATCAGAAATTTCACCACTTTCTAACATTGTTTCAAATTGTGACCATGTTACATATGTTCCACTATTGCCACTTCCTGCTAACCAGAAAATTAACATAATAGCCAAAATTAAAACTATTATTGAAACAATGCCTGATGTTCCACGTTTTTTCTTGTTATCCAAAATATTTCCTCCAATACTTTTTATGCAGATTAATTCTAACACAAATTAAATATAAAGTATAGTATTATATTAATCTATTAATATTACATAATAAAATAATACAATAAAAATCAAAAAATTTAAAACATTTTATCAAAGTTTTAAATTAATAAACAATTTTTAATTTTTGGCTAATTGCTTAACTTTTTTAATAACTCAACACTATTAAAAATATTAGCGGCAACAAATTTTGCCATGCTTAAAACCATGTTAAAACGTGTTGTTTTTAAAAACATTAAATTATCAATGCCAACAACATTAGTAACGCCTAAAATACTAACATCGCCAACCATTAAAGTTGATGTTGCACAGGCTGGCACACATCCAGAGTTAATCAAATTAACATAGCCAACATTTTCAATGTTGCCAAGTGCTGCATCAACAACCACAATTTTGCAATTTTTATATTTTTGTTTAATACAATTTATCTCTTTATTTAGGTTTTTTTTAGTAATATTATGTGATAAACAACCAACAACATTTTTTAATCCATATTGCTTAATTAACAATTCACCAACAAGTGGTCCAAAACAATCGGCAACAACATTGCTGTTTCCAACACACAAAAAAACAAAGCTATTGTTAATTAAAACCGATCCCAACTCAAACGATAAACCAGATTTTTGGCTATTTGATAAATAACTATAATACCCCATAATTTCCCCACATTTTTTTGCTAATTATTTCCTAAAATAGGGTTTTAATAAATAAAAACTCATTAATTTTTAGACAATTTTTAAATAATGACAAAAATTTTCTTGTTTTGTTAGTGACAATTATAATTTTATATGATATATTATAAGTAATATTATGGTCATAAGAGGAGTAAATTATGGGTTGGATTGATATTGTATTCATTGCTATAATTGTTGTTTTTGCTCTTATTGGTTTGGCAAAAGGCTTATTCGAATCTATTCTTTCGATTTTCAGCTCTGCTTTATCAATTGCAATAGCAATTTTGGCAAGTAGTTATGTTGCAACATTCTTAAATAACATAACCAAATGTAATGATTTCTTTGCAAAAAGCATTGTTTCATGGGGTTGGGTTAAACAAGAAGGTCTAGAATTCCTAGGAAAACTATATACACCTGCTCAAGTAGCTAACACAATAACAGTTATTATTTCGGTTGTTGCAGTTTGGTTACTACTTAAACTTGCTATTTGGTTGTTATCAAGATTATTTAACAATGTAACAGCTTCAAGCACAGCAATCAGTGGTTTAAACAGGGTTTTAGGTTTATTCTTTGGTATTGCAAAAGGTTTCCTAATTGGATGCGTAGGACTTGGTTTAGTTTCAATCGTTACTTTCTTTGGTATTGGCTCAAACATTTCAGCCGAAATCGAAAAGAACAGTATGACAAACTTTGTTTACAAATATGTTCATAATTGGGTTGGTGAACTTTTAGAAGATAAAGTTGAAGACTTTATTGGTAAAGGAACACCTGTTCAATCAGAACAAGAACAAGTTCAAGCTCAAAACACAACATATGTTACAGATGGCAACGTTTGCTATGTGTTAACAGATGGTCGTTAATTTAGTTTAACATTAAGCTCCCGTTTGGGAGCTTTTTTAATGCTTGTTTATAAAATATAAAAATATTAAATTAAGCCTAAATAAAGCCAAATATTAAACTTAAAAACAACAATAAAACAAACAAAAAAGAGCAGTTTGATTGCTCTTTTTTTATTATTTATTTAAAAATTCTAATATTCTATCTAAATCGTCAGCAGAATAATAGTCGATATAAATTCTACCTTTTTTGTCGTTACCCATAAAGCTAACTTTTGTAGAAAATTTGTGTTGCATCAAATCAATTAATTGTTTTAGCTCAACACTAGGTTCAACCTTAACTTTTGGTTTTGATGGGTTTGTTAGTTCTTTAACAGCTTTTTCAAGGTCTCTAACAGTAACTTTTTTGGTTACAGCTAATTTTGCTAATTTAACTTGTGTTGCAGGATCGGTAACAACAACCAAGCTTCTTGCATGACCAGCGCTTAATTTTCCACTTTCAACAAGTTCAATAACTTCTGGTTGCAAGGTTAGTAATCTTAGAGTATTTGCAATTGCAGGACGGCTTTTTGCAAGTCTATCAGCCAAAACATCCTGTGTCCAGCCATAAATCTCCAAAAGTTCCTTCATAGCGCGTGCAACTTCAATTGGATTTAAATCTTCACGTTGAATATTTTCTAAAAGTGAAATTTCCTTAATTTGTTGCTCAGTATAGTTTTTAACAATTGCAGGAACAACTTTTAAGCCAACAAGCTTACTAGCTCTAAAACGACGTTCACCAGCAACAATCATATATCTAGATTCGTTTTTATTAACAATAATTGGTTGAATAACACCATGTAACTTAATACTATCTGCAAGTTCTTTTAGGGCAGTAGGATCAAAATTTTTACGTGGTTGGTTAGGATTTACATCAATTAACTTAATATCAATTTCAACAACCTTTTCACCATTAATTTCTTCAATTTTACCTTCGGCTGATTTTTTGATTTCGATATTTTCATTTTTTTCTTCAAAAACGCCTAGTAAACTTCCTAAACCTCTTCCTAAACCTTTTTTTTCCATAATTTTTATTCCTTTTTATAGTTTTTTAATGTTTTTGTCACAAAATATATAGTTTATGACAAATATTAATTGTTTTTATTTCTTTTTAAAAATTCTTCGGTTAGTAGCTTATATGCAAAAGCACCATTACACTTAGGATCATACATACAAATTGGTTCACCATAGCTTGGAGCCTCGGCTAATCTTACATTACGTGGAATTATGGTATCATAAACCTTTTTATTAAAATATTTACCAATTTCCTCAGCAACAGAGTTTCCTAAATTGCTTCTTGAATCCTTCATGGTTAAAACAACACCTTCAATATCAATTTCAGGGTTTAGATGTTTTTTAACTAGTTTAATGGTATACATTAATTGACTTAATCCTTCAAGAGCAAAATATTCGCATTGAATAGGTATAATTACAGAATTGCTAGCAGTTAAGCCATTTACTGTAAGCAAACCCAAACTTGGAGGGCAGTCAATACAAATAAAGTCGTAGCTATTTTTAATTGGATTCAAAATCTTTTTCATAACCTTTTCACGATTGTTCATTTGCACCAATTCAATCTCTGCGCCAGCCAAATCAACCGAACTTGGTATAATATCTAGGTTTTCAACCTTACTTTTTAGAATAACTTCTTCAACAACATTATCATCAACAATAACGTCATAAATGGTTTTAACGTTTTCTTTATCAATTCCCATGCTGGAAGTAGCGTTTCCTTGTGGATCCAAATCTAGCAACAACACTTTTTTACCCATAACAGCCAAATAACTAGCCATATTTACGCAGGTTGTTGTTTTTCCAACTCCACCTTTTTGATTTATAAAGCTTACAATTTTACCCATAAGCACATCCTTTTATATATAAGTTAATATATATTATATATTATATTTATTTAAGTATATCAAATTAATATAAAGTTTATGAAATGTTTTTTGCAAGTTATTAAATATTTTGTATAAATTCACAAAATCAAATCAACATTTTGTATTAGCGCATAATAATTATGTTAATTTATTATGTAACAGTAATTTTGTAATATTAATTTGTTATATATTTATTAAACAATTACATTATTAAAAAATGTTTCACATGAAACAATTTTTATTAGGTTTTAGAGACTAAACATAATTAATAGTTGTTATATTAATTATTAAATAATAGCTTTATATGGTTAATTAATGTTTCACGTGAAACAATTATTAACCATATATTTCACACAATATCTATATATAACAAAAACAAACTATTTTGTTATAAACACATTATTTTATTAAAAAAACATTGTTTTTAACTGATTTTAAGCTAAAAAACAGTGTTTTTACGGTTATTTTATAAATATTTACATAATTTATGTTAGATTTAGTTATTTATAGGTAATTAGGTGAGCAACTTAATTTAATTATTGGTTTTCCCAAGAATGTTGAAACATTATATCCGTTATGTTTTGCATAATCAACAATCGTGTTACGAATATCATTAGTGTAGTATATGCTGAGAATCTTTTTTTCTAAAAGTTCGTGCCACGCTATAGGTATCCCAACTTTTTCAATATCATTAACTTTTCCAATTCCCAAAGCAAGGGCTACGAGACTTCTGTTAAAATCGCCATATTCAGCAATAGGCTCAACCCCGAATACTGATTTTACATTTTCTATAAACATTTTCAACAGCAATAGGTCTTCAAATAAATTCAATTCTATAATATACTCCAATTCAACTTTCACTAATGTTGATATTAAATCACTTGGGTTTTTATAAAGTTTTTTAATTCCCCAGTTCGTTTGAAAAATCAATGATTCAATCATTGCCTTTTGCTTAACTGTGTTGCTTCGTTTTTTTTGATGTTTGTTTTTCATTATAGTATTGTTTTTACTATATATAATACGAAAGGATTTGTTGTCTTCAATATAGAACAATACTGAGGCGTGCAAAAACACTGCATACCGTAGTAAAAATTTCAAATTGGGAATAATATTTAATGCTATGCAATGATTCTGCATAGAAACTCATTATATTTGCGGTAAATCACAGATATAAGTTATGATAAGCAAGACATTTAACCGTTATATTTGGCTTATGAACACTCTCCTTCAATATAAGCAACTAACCTTTGAGGAGATAAATGTGTTGTGGATGGGGAGTTGTTTAGGCGATGGCACTCCGTTGCCGTTGCGTACATTCCACCAGCATAAAAATGCTGTAGAAGAATTGTTTGGAGTTGAAATAAAATGCAACCCTTCAAACGGGTACAAATATTACATTTCTACTCTCGATACTTTGAAGAACGACAGTATACGTAAATGGCTCTTGAACTCATTTACCCTTTCCAATATGATAACGGCAGGGCATAATATGAAAGGACGAATATTGTTTGAGGAGATACCTTCTGGGACAGAATATCT
>CALDPW010000113.1 GCA_937911885.1 uncultured Clostridia bacterium
AAACAACCCTATCCGCAATGTTTCCGTGTGCCCCATAATCATGAGCCTCATATAACAAACCTTGTTGATTTTCGCTTATTTTGGGCGCTAGAGCCGTTGTAACAATGTATCCTAATGGATTTAACATATTTGTTACTTCTGCCACAAAATTGTTATATGCCTGCCTATCGTTTGGATACAAATATTCAAAATCAATATTTAACCCATAATAATTTTTTTGTTGCAAAACTCTAATTATGTTGTTAATAAGATTTTGCTTTACTTGCGCATTGTTCAAAACTACACTAGCAATTTCACTCGAAAACCCATTGTTTTGTTCAATATTACTAATAACCATAATTGGAGCAACTTGTTTTGAACGAGCAATATTAATTATTTCTTGATCTGCTGCAATATTAACCAAATCACCCGTTGGTAAAACTTCATAACTAAAAATGCTAATATATGTTAAATTTGGTAGTGTTTTATTTAATACTTCACGATTTATATTTGCAAAACAATATCCATTAACTTCAATATCCCTTAAAGGCTGATTTGTGTTTGGTATTATAACCACTTGCCCAACTTGCAAATTAAAAGGATTTGATATTTGTGGATTAGCCTGTTGCAATTCGTTTAGCGGAATATTATATTTTGCTGCTATTTTATATAAAGTATCGCCACTAACCACCGTATGTGTAACACTGTTAGTTAAAATAACAATTGTTTGACCAACCACCAACTGATCCGAAACATTTAGTTCGTTATCTGCCACAATTTTATCAACGGTTGTATTATATTTTGTTGCAATATCATAAAGAGTATCGCCTTGTTTTACTACATAAATTTCCAAAATATATATCTCCTTAAATTTATATAGTGTTTATATGCATCTTTTGATAATTTTTGTGAATAAAAAAAACAACACCTTAAAATTAAAGTGTTGTTATTTATATTAATCTAAAATTGTAACTGTTCCATCGGCATCAATTTTTATTTTGTCGCCAGTTTTAACAGTGTTTAAAAACTCATCACCAAGCTTATCAATTGCTATAATTGAGCTATTTTCCCAGTTACGAGCAAGAATAATACCTGAGCAAGCTAACGAATCAATTTCTTCTGAAAACAACATTGCTTGTGGATTAATACCCATTGCACAAATAGCTTGAATAACCAAACCACCGGTTGTTGATCCAATTGTTTTTGGTAAACATAAAATTTGACCTGTTAAATTTTGCTTGTAAATATCAGGATTGTTTTGATCGGAAGAAATTACTTGTTTAGCATTTTTTAATGCACTTTTTTGAAATGTTGCAAGTGTGTTTACTCCACCATGCGAAACAATTGCTGTTCCTGTAAATTCTCCACCACCAATTACTCTACCTTTAAATTGTTTCATATTACACCTCCTCACCAGCAATTATTTTTACAATATCTTCATCTTTATAGTAGCGAGATGATGAATATGTTCTTAGTTTGTTAGAGCAAGTTATAATAGGTTTTTTACCCGCTATTGGGTTATTTGTATACATTAACGGACAAATTGAAGCAACTTTTGCGCCTGTTTTGATTAATTTTTTATATTCAGGTGTTTGCATAAATTTTTGTTTAACTTGTGGGCTTGTTGTTAAAATTGTTCGCAATGCAACTTTACTACGATTATTTTGTTTTAATTCGTTTGTAATATTTTCGGTCCAAGTTAACAATTGGTTGTAACTCAAATGTGGACATCCAATAAAACATAGTGTTGGTTTTGCTTGTTTATTTTTCCATAAAACAGGATAGCTTTTATAAACTCTTTCAAGTTCAGCATCATCAATAACATAAACTTTAGCATCTTTTTTAATTAACTCATCGCCATGTTTTTTAGCTTCTGGTGTTACATTTTCGATATGATACAAGCCAACTGCCCCATTTGATGCTGTAGCTGCGCCAAAGTCTTTTAAATAGCTTTTAGCTTCATCATTTAATTCGGTTCCAATAAATTTATCTAAACCTTTAACATATGGAACATCTTCCATAACTTTTAAGCCAATAGCGCTTCCCAAAATTTGAGCTTCAGGTTTTTTTGTTGTTTTTACTTCAATAATCCAATCAGCCTTTCTACCTTCATCGGTAAGCAAACCAAAATAAGGAACTTTGCCAATAATACAACCAAAAATATCTAGCATACCACTATTACGATTGCATCTTGCCCCCAAAACAGAGTTAGCATAAACAACTGCAGAACTTTCAGCCCAAGATAAAATATCGCCATACTTTGGAATATTTCCAACTTCGTCCATGTAGCAAGTACAAGTAAACGAATCACTGTTTTTTAAACCAATTTTTTTAAGTTGTTCCTCATAGCGTTTTTGTTGACCATACATTATTTTACTAAAAATAAGTTTATTAAGCACATTGCACTTAACATTTTCGTATTCGATTGGGCGTGGGTCAACAGTAAAAGGAACAGTTGATTTTATGCCAGCATCAATAATTTCATCCATAATTCTAAATAATGGCTTAATTAAACTAATTCCAAATGATGTAACCAAGTGACCTTCGTGAGTGATTGGAACAAGTTTTTCTGCACCAAAAACATCACCAAATTCAACCAAAGTTCTCATAATTTTTGCTTTGGTCTCACCTTCTCCACCATTAAGAATATTTTGCTCTTCTGGTGTTAATTTCATAATATTCCCCCTTTTATATTAATTAACAATTTTATTTTAGCATTATTAACAAAACAAACAAAACAAAAAAAGGTTAAAAATTTTTAACCTTTTAAAGTATATTATTATTTTTTCTTAAAAACATCTTTTCCCATTCCACACATTGGGCATTTTTCTGGTGGATTTTTACCCACATGAATATATCCACAAACAGTGCAAACCCATGCAGTTTCACTTTGTGCATCATTGCTTGTTGTTTCTGGGCGTTCTATTTTAAATTCGTTAGAATTAATTAAAGTTTCAATTTGTTCTGCAACCAATTTTGCTTTTTCTAAATCAAGATTGCCCATATCTTTTATTTCCATTCCTGTTATTTGACTAAATTTATTCAATAAAGCTTTTTCTTCTGGAAATAAAGTATCAACTCTTAATTGTCCATTAATAAAATAAGTAGTAAATGTTTTTGATGGATTGTTTTTATGTATTTCGTCAGCAACAATAGGAAATTCTTTTTCAGAAAATAATCCTTCACCAACAATAAACACATTTTTGTTTTGTAATTGTTCTTTAACTCTGCTTAAATATAATTTGGTTAATTGTGCAGTATATGGACCTCTAAAATTAAAAACCAAAATCAAATTATCAAATTCGGTTAAATCTTCAGCTTCAAATGGAGTATCAACATTAATAAACTTGCAATTTAATTTGTTTGCAATAACTTCTGCCACTTTTTTTGCACTACCATGAAAAGTTTCGTATGTTACAATTGTTTTTGACATATTTTTTCTCCTTAGTAAAAAGTAATAGCACTAAAAATATATCATAAAAACACATTTTTACAAACAAAAAAAACAGCCATAGGCTGCTTTTATTTGGTAGGAATGAGTGGACTCGAACCACCGACCCCCACCTTATCAGGGTGGTGCTCTAACCTGCTGAGCTACATTCCTATAATGTGAACTAAGTCACATTTTTGTTATATGTTTGATTACTCAAACTAACACAGAAAAAAATAATGGTGGAGATAAAGAGATTCGAACTCTTGACCCCCTGCTTGCAAGGCAGGTGCTCTAGCCAGCTGAGCTATACCCCCACAAATAGCATTTACAAGTTGCATAGGCATTGGTGGTGGCCGGTGTATGCAACCCATATCGTAAATGCTCTAATATAATAACACCGGCAACAACAAAAGTCAATAAAAAATAAATAATTTTATTAAAATTTTTACACTTATTTAAAATTGCTTTTTATCCCCATTTTTATATTGAACGAAGTTGTAATAACTTAAAACCATATCATTTAATGTATGCTTTGGATCAAATCCCAAGTTCATTTTTGATTTGTTATTGTTCGTTATATAAATTGATGCATCACCACTTCGCATTGGACCAAACGAATAGTTTATTTTTTTGTTGGTAACATTTTCAACTTGTTTTAACACTTGCAACACCGAAGCCCCTGGCTCACCCATTCCAATATTAAACACATCATTTTTATTATATTCAATAGCAAGCCTAAAAGCACTTGCAACATCGCAAACATGAACATAATCTCTAACAGTTGTTCCATCTGGTGTGGGATGAAAATTTCCATTTATGGTAATTTTTCTATCATTTTTAACACTGTTAAATAAATCTGTCAACAATCCAACAAATTTGCTTTTGCCATTATCACCCAACATCAGTTTTGTATTGGCCCCCATTGGATTGCTTAAACGCAAAATAACGTAGCTATTGTTGTTTTTTGCCCAATCTTTAATTAATTGTTCTCCAATCATTTTATGTTCAGCATATGGCGATATTGGAGCCAACTTATTAGTTTCGGAAATTCTACCATCCTCAACAACACCATAAACAGTAATTGAGGAAGAAAACACTATTTTTTTAACGCCGAACTTTGTCATTGCGTTTAACAAATTTATGGTAGCATCAATATTATTTAATTTATATTCATTTTGTTTAATAAAACTTTCTTTAATATATTTTTTACCAGCTAAATGAATAACGCAATCAAATTTATGATTAGCAAAAATAGAGTTAAGCTGATCAACATTACACAAATCAGCATTATATACTACAATATTATTATGTTTTTTATTTACTCTATTAATTGGCCTTTTATAACTATTAGAAAAATTATCAATAACAACAACCTTATAGTTGTTGCTTGCTAATTCATTAACAACATTTGTGCCAATAAACCCTGCGCCACCTGTTACTAAAATTGTTTTCATTTTTTACCTCTAATTAATTTTAGCATAAAAATTACTATTATAATAACAAAAAAACACTCCAAAGGAGCGTTTTTATTCATTATCGAATTGGCTATTATAAAGTTCGTAATAAAAACCTTGAGCTTTTATCAACTCGTCATGATTACCACTTTCAATTATATCGCCATTTTTCATAACCAAAATTAAGTCGGCATTTTTAATGGTTGATAATCGATGTGCAATAACAAAGCTTGTTTTTCCTTTTGATAACTTATCCATAGCATGTTGAATTTGCTCTTCGGTTCGAGTATCAACCGAACTTGTTGCCTCATCCAAAATAAGCATTGGAGCATTGTTAACCATTGCTCTTGCAATAGTTAATAATTGTCGTTGACCTTGGCTAATATTAGATTTTTCATCAATAATCATATCATAACCACCAGGCAACGAACGAATAAAATGATCAATATGTGCAAAGCAACATGCGTTTTCAATTTGATCATTAGTTAGGTTTGTTGTGCCATAAGCAATATTTTCACGAATGGTTCCTTCAAACATCCAAGTATCTTGCAACACCATTCCAAAACAACTTCTAACCTCTTCACGTGACATATCTTTAATTGAAACACCATCAATTAAAATATCACCATTTTTACCTTTTATGACATATAAATTAAAATATAAAGGGAGAATTAGAAAATATTATAGAGTAACACCAAAAGGAGAAAAGAAACACTTAACATTAAGTGAAGAGAGTGAGTTTGGACCCAATTACAAAGATTTTATAAATGCGTTAATCCGTTTGGAGTATGAAGCACCTGACGTTTCTTATAAGATTTCAGATGTAACGCCCAGATCCCAGCAAAGTCGGGAGAGGACGTATTTGTCGCGGATGTCCTTCGCCATGAGGAATGCTTCGCGCAGACGCTCCGTGTCGTAGTGCTTCACATCTTGCGGATGGCAGGCTGTCTGTACGGTGTAGTTCACCTGAGCGTTAGCTGACAACACAGCCACACTCATCATTAACATTGCAGTTATCTTTTTCATTGTGTCGGTAAATTTTGAGAGTTATTATTTGTTCATTGCATTCTTCTGATATCTGATGATGGCACGTCTGTTAAGAAGGGCCAGGCCCATTGTTACAAGCACAAGAACTCCTGCTCCGATCCACTTGAATGAATAAGTCATGTGGAATATTATCCAAG
>CALDPW010000114.1 GCA_937911885.1 uncultured Clostridia bacterium
AATTTAGATAAATCATACGACCCAACAATGGTTAAATAATTTTTAGCACGAGTAATTGCAACATATAGCAATCTAATTTGTTCATTTAATTCACTACTGGTTTTAAATAGCACATTTGCCTTTTTTTGAATTGTGTTATATTCAATACGACTACTTGCATCTTTCAAATTAATGCCAATGCCAAGTTCCTCATTAATAACCATATCTGCTCTAAAAGCACTAGTGTTAAAACTTTTTCCCATATTGCACAAAATAACACAAGGATATTCCAATCCCTTAGATTTATGCATGGTTAAAATTTTAATTGAATTATCTCCAGACTCGGTAGAAATAACAAAATTATCCTTTTTGCTTAACGAATCTAAAAATTCCAAACATTTATTTAGGTTGTAGTTAAATAAGTCATTTTTTAAAAGTTCACAAAAAACTTTTAAGTTTGTAACCCTTTCTAAACCATCTGGCAAAGAATAATAATGATTAATTAAATCGTATTTGTTAATCACATATTCAACCACTTCAAATATTGTGTAATACGATAATTTATGCTTAATTAAATCCAATTCAGCAAACAAACTTGATATTTTGTCACAAAGTGATGCATTTGTGCCAAATTCTACATAATTTAACACATTTTCATAAAAATTATCATATTTCCCTTCAATTTTTATTTGAGCAAGTTCATTATTTGTAACATTAAACATATTACTATGTAGCACTGTTGCCAAATCAATTTCGTTTGTTTGGTTTGCAACAAGCTTTAATAACGAATAAATAATACTAACTTCGTTTGAATTAAAAATTCCTTTTTTAAAGTTTGCACTAACAGGTATTTTATGATCAGCTAATAATTTATACAAATCAATAACAAATCCTCTGGAATCACGAGTTAATATAGCAATATCTTTATATTCAATATATTTAACACAATTAAGTTTGTGGTTAAAATAAGGTTTATTTAAAACATTACTAATTTCCTGCAACACAACCTGTGCTTCTACTTCATTTTTATCATAATCAAACTCAGAATCAGCTCCACCATCTTTTTGCACATCAATAATATTTAATTTAACATTTCCTTCATCTGCAATAACGCTTTTTAACTGAGCATCGCTTTTATAATTAATGCCAATGGTTTTAGTTGTTATAATTTCGTTAAAAATCATATTTGCAAAATTTATTATATTTTTGCTTGATCTGTAGTTTTCGTTTAAATTTAATAACTTGTTTAAAACACCATCTGCCTTAAACAAATTATACTTGCTTAAAAATATTTCAGGTTTACATTGACGGAAGGCATAAATGCTTTGTTTAACATCTCCTATCATATATAAATTGTTTCCCGAGGTTAAACTTAAAATTATATCTTCCTGAATTTGGTTTGTATCCTGATATTCATCAACAAAAATATAAGCATAATGTTGTTTTAATTCTTCTTTTATTTTTTGATCTTCTAAAATTGTTAAAGTTAGTTTTTGCAAATCCGAAAAATCCAATACGCCAATGTTTTGTTTTAATCTGCTAAACTCTTGAGAAACTTTGTTTGTTATTTCGAATAATTTTTTATATATGTTAAGCAATTGATCACAATCATTTTGTATTTTTTCAACATTGTTTGTTATAGTGTTTTCTTTTGCTTTTTCAACAACTTCTTTAAATGTTTTTGTTGTTAATTTTAAAGTTTCATAATAATCATAAAACTCTGGATCTTTAACTGGTGATAATTTTATAAAGTTTGGCACATTATTAACCAAATTTGTTAACTCAATAAAATTATTCGTTTTGCTAATCTGTTTAGCAAAATTTAAATACCCCAAAACAATTTGTTCGTGTTTTTCATTTACATATTTTGCTTGTTTGTATAGCTCTTCAAAATCGTTAATATATCCACTAAGGTTTGAGCGATAATAATTAAACAAATAGTTTGCACAGGTGTTTTTTGATAAATCTTTTTCAGTTATTTGATCACAAACTCTATAAAACCAGCCTTCAGGATTTGTTTGTTCTGTTAAAAATGTATAAATATCAGTAATAATATTTTTAAGTTTTGTAAAATTTCGTTTTTCATTAAAACTTAAAAATACATTATAAAACTCTTCGTCTAATGTTGTTATATATGTATTAAATACATTATTTAGTGCTGTATTAAATAATGTTTGATATTCAACATCTGCAATAATTTTAAAATTAGGCTCAACCGAAACAGCATAAAAATATTTAGTAACAATTTTTTTGCACACACTGTGAACAGTGCCAATATCCGCCACCATAATATCATCAAGCTGA
>CALDPW010000115.1 GCA_937911885.1 uncultured Clostridia bacterium
TAGATGCAACAATTACATTTACATAATTTTTAGTTTTAATACAATGATCAAAACATGATAATAAACAGTTAGTATCAGGTGGTAAATACATTCTAACAACATCAGCCTTTTTAGGCAAAACCTGCATTGGTTCCTCAATAGGTTTTCCCTCAAACAATCTAATAATGTTTTTAACATCCTCTAAAACACATGCCTTGCATAAATACATATCCATTTTAATTGGAGATATTAATTCGTTATAAAGTGCTCGCGCCGAACAATTAAGCATATGCTCAATAACAACAAATTGTTTTAATGGATCATCAAAATAATCAAGTTTGCGCTTTAACTCTTCTCTAAAATTACAAAAGCCCTGAACGGTTCTTTGTTTATAATATTCTAGCCCACGAGATAAATATTCGCCGTTGCCTAAATCGCTAACCAAATTTTCAATGTGTTTAACATCTTTTAATTTAAAAATGCCAACGCCATCAAACATATTAATTTTTATTGGTTCTATTTTTCGCATAATAAACTCCTATTAAAATGTATTATAGCAAATTTATTTTAACTAACAAATTAATCACAACATATTTTAAACAAAAAAAGCAAAGGATTGTCCTTTGCTTTTAATTTGTTATTTTAAATTGAAAAATGTTTTTTTACCCAAGAATTTTGCATTATCACCAAGTTCTTCTTCAATGCGAAGTAATTGGTTATATTTTGCAACACGGTCAGTTCTTGATGGAGCACCAGTTTTAATTTGTCCCGAATTTGTTGCAACTGCAATATCTGCAATTGTTGTGTCTTCAGTTTCACCACTACGGTGCGATGTTACTGCAGTATAACCAGCACGATTTGCCATTTGAATTGCTTCCAATGTTTCAGTTAAAGTACCGATTTGGTTAACTTTAATTAAAATTGAGTTAGCAGTTTTGTTTTCAATACCTTTAACAAGACGTTCAGTATTTGTAACAAACAAATCATCGCCAACAAGTTGAATTTTGTTTCCAAGTTTTTCGGTTAAAACTTTCCAACCTTCCCAATCTTCTTCTGATAAGCCATCTTCCAAACTAATAATGCAATATTTGTTTGCCATTTGTTCCCAATATGCAATCATTTCATCGCGAGTAAATAATTGTTGTGTTTTCCAGAAATAGTAGCAGCCTTCTTTGCCAATCTTTTTAGCTTCGTCATACATTTCGGTTGCAGCTGCATCAATAGCAATTGCAAAATCTTTTCCTGGTTCGTATCCAGCTTTTTTCATTGCTTCTTCTAGATACATTAAAGCTTCTTCATCATTAGTTAAGTTTGGAGCGAATCCACCCTCATCACCAACTGCTGTTGAAAAACCTTTGCTTTTTAAAACAGATTTTAATGTGTGGAACACTTCAACACACCATCTTAATGCTTCTTTAAAAGTTGGAGCACCAATTGGCATAATCATAAATTCTTGAACGTTAACACTGTTATCAGCATGTTTTCCACCATTTAAAACGTTCATCATTGGAACTGGCAATGTTGTTGCATTGCATCCACCAATATAATTATATAATGATAATCCTAGTGCACTAGCTGCTGCTTTTGCAACTGCTAATGATACACCCAAAATAGCATTTGCACCAAGGCGACCTTTATTGTGTGTGCCATCAAGCTTAATCATTGCATTATCAATTTTAACTTGATCTAATGCATTCATACCAACAACCAAATCACTAATTTCGGTGTTTACATTTTTAACTGCTTGTTCAACAGATTTTCCCATATAGTAATCTTTATTACCATCTCTTAATTCAACTGCTTCAAACGAACCTGTTGATGCGCCAGATGGAACAGCAGCTGTTCCTACATAACCGCCTTCAACCATAACTTCAACTTCTAGGGTTGGGTTTCCGCGAGAGTCTAAAATTTGTCTTGCCCAAACATCTTGGATTTCTAAGTATTGTTTCATTTTTCACCTCTTACAAAATGTATATAACCTATAATATCACTAAATTTTGTTTTTGTTAAATCAAATAATATTAACTATAATTTTGTTTTTGATTTTTTATGCAAAACAACTTAAAAAGGTATTTAAGCATTAACTTAAATACCCTTTAATTATCAAATCTTCAGCCTCTTTTTCGGTTAATCCCAATGTCATTAACTTGGTTAACTGATCACCGGCAATTTTTCCTATTTGAGCTTCGTGCACTAAATTTGCCGAAACACAATTTGCTGTAATTTTTGGAACCGAAACAATTTTTGCATCATTTATTAAAATTGCATCGCATTCAACATGTCCATAACATTCAGCATTACCAATCAAGTTTGAAACAAATTCTTGCTTTGATTTATCTTTGGCAACACTACGTGAAACAACTTCGGCACTACAATTTGATTCTTTTAAATTAACATTAAAAACAGTTTTTGCATATTGAGTGCTTGTTGTTAAAATCTTTTCTTTAATAATTAAGTGCGAATCTTTTAACAAAGTTGCATTTGTTTTGCGATTAGAATATGTAACACCCCCAAGCTGAATGGTTTCCATCTCTAACACACTACCTTCGCTCAACATAATTTTTGTTACTGGATTTAATATTTTTTCACCAACACCATCGCCAGTTGCTAAATGTTTTTCAATATACTTAACTTTTGCACCTTTGCCAATATGTAAATTGTGTATTCCACTATGTTCGCTATTTTTATCTGTGACATTATGTATTCCACAGCCTGCAACAATAACAACCTCACTGTTTTCACCAATATAAAAATCATTATAAACCAAATCTGAAAATCCACCTTTGGTTACAATAACAGGAATATGCACACTTTTGTTTTTTGTGTTTGGCTTAACAAAAATATCTATGCCATTTTTATCTTTTTTTGATACAATTTCAATTTCGGCGCTACTTGCTCGATCAATACTTTCGCCATCTTTTCTAATATTATAGCTACCTTCTGGAACGCCATGCAAATCTGCAATTTGGGCAAGTAAATCTTTATCAATTTTATTCATTACTGCCTCCTCGCAACATTTTGCATGTTTGAATTGTTTTTATTTTATCTAACATTTTGTGTTTTTTATCCAACTTTGCATCATTTGTTCCATCAAGCAATAAAACACTATCTGCAATATCCAAAATTTTGCTTTGATGGCTAACTATAATTATTGTTTTGTTTTTTAGCGATTTAAACACTTTTATTAAATCTTCAAAACTCCACAAATCAATTCCAGCCTCGGGCTCATCAAACAAAAACACACTGCCACCCTTAGCAATTGCCATTGCAAGTTCAATTCGTTTAAGTTCGCCACCAGATAATGTATCGTTCAATTCACGATTAACATATTCTTTTGCACACAATCCCACTTTTGAAAGGCTGGAACAAACATCACCCAAATTGTTGGTTTTTGCACTAGCAACATCAATTAAATTTTTTACTGTTAAGCCCTTAAACTTTATTGGTTGTTGAAATGCCAATGTTAATCCCATATCTGCACGTTGAGTAATTGATAAATCTGTAATATCAACCCCATTGCACAAAATAGATCCACTAGTTGGCTTAATAATGCCCATAATCAATTTTATTAATGTTGATTTTCCACTACCATTATGCCCGGTTATTACTGTTATTTTATTTTCGGGAAATTTTATATTAATATTGTTTAAAATAGTTTTTTGTGTTTTTAATTTTTCGTCAAAAACAGAATAACTAATATTTTTTAATTCTATCATTTTACCTCTTATAATTTTAACTATAAAAGTTTAATGCCTAACAGCTTAATTAGTCAAGCAAAACAAATTACTAACACTATTTGACTTTTTTTAATAAAGTTAATAAAATTAAAAAAAATATTATTGGTGATAACATGAGCGAAAGAGAATTAGCAATAAAGCTTAAACAAGAATCAATTAATTTAAAAGCAACAGCAAACCATTACCTTGGTTTTACTATTCCACTATCAAGCCGTGAACTTGTGGGTATTGATATTGAAAAATTAATTACAACTGCAAAAGGTATGGGACTTTATATTGACTATGTAAAAAATGTTACATTTATGAAAATTTCTAACAAAGAAAAAAATGCCATTTTTGTTTATTTAAACGATTATAGTTTAACCTAATACAATTTAAGGATTTTTAAATGAAATATTCACTATTTGATTGGTGTATAAATCAATCCACTTGGAAAATATATTGTCCAAAATGCAACAACTTAATCAATTTTAAAAAAGATAAAAGCTGTTTCACACTTAACAACACAAAAGTGGATGCAGCGCATTTGCGTTGCAATACATGTGATTTTGAAATTGATATTGATTGGCTGTGGTATAAAGTATCCACAAACGAAACCGTTAAAAAGTTACAATCAAAAGTTCAAAATATTTCCTACGATAAAGCTTGGCAGTGGGTTAACAACTACAAATACACAAATCCAACATTTAAACTTTGTCAAAACGAAGAACGTGAAAAATCACAGGCTGAAATTTTGCAAATATTAAATAATAACTTACCAAAAAAATCTGCCGAATTTAATGGCAATGTGTTGTTTTTGGGATGCAACAACAACGAAGAGGTTTTTGTGTTTAACCACTTCAACCTAAAAAATATTGTTTGTGTTGATATTAGCAAATCAATATTAGAAAACGCATACCTAGAAAATCATTGTGCACTAACCAAAATGTTGGCAAACAACGAAGTTGATGTTGAACACGATTTTAAAATACATTATTGCGAAGGTTTTGTTGATAAACTTCCAAAAGTTTTAAAATGTTACAAAATTGAAAACAACAACTTTACAACAACCTACCCATTTACCGAAAAGTTTGAATTGGCATTTATTTTTAAAGTGTTGCAATCCTCTTATTTCGATAAAAAAACATTGATAAAATCACTTAAAAACATTGCAAAACACCTGGTTTGTGGTGCAACGCTTTTAATATCGCTACCAAAAGCAACTGTTTTTATTAAAGAAAACACCACCCTAACCTCGTTAACAAAACATCCTCAAAACGTAATTGATTTTGTTGCTGGAATTTACGATGGTGAAAAATCTGTTAACTGCATTGATAAAGTTAATCAAATTGTTGCCGAAATTGAAAAAACAAAACTATATAACAACATAACCATTCATAAAGGCACACAAAATTCGTATGAATACTTTATTTCTTGCACAAAAAAATAAAAAATATAGCTTTATCAGTTTGATAAAGCTTTTTATTTTTAATAATTAAATTTTGATTAGTTGTTTGCTCTAAAAATAACTTAAATGTTAAAATTAATTATCAAATTATATTGAGGTGCATTATGTCTTTTTACGAATGGCTTTTTAGCATGGCAGAATACCCAATAATCGATAACCCCGTAGTTAACGGCAGATGGGGATTGTTGCATATTTTAACATTATTATGTTCTATACTTGCAATTATTGGAATCGCTTTTATTTATAAGTATTCAAAAAATAAAGAAAAAACCAGAAAAATAATACTTTTTACCCTTGCGGGAATATTGTTGTTTTTTGATATAGTAATAAAATTTGTTCGCTTTCACAACTATTGGAACCAACTCACTTTTAAACAAGTAATGTGGATATTGCTACCACGACCTTGGTGTGCAATTTCTGGCTGGTCGCTTATTCTTTGTGGAGTTGTTAACAAAAAATTCTTCTACAACTATGCAAGCACCACAGCACTACTTTGCGCAATTATGTTTTTTATTTGCCCAGGCGTAGGATACAACAACAAATACATATTGTTTGATAACCTATATTCAATTGTAACTCATTGTGTTTTATTAATTATGTCAATAAGTCTAATAACTTTACGATATGCAGATTTTAGATACACTAAACATATTTGGAAAGAAGCACTAGCTTTAATACTAACAATTATTTATGCAATTATAATGATTATTCTTAAATTTGAAAGTGACCCTATGTATTTTATGCCAAATGGCGATATTCAGGCCGGTATTTTAGGAATTAGTTATATTCTTTATATTATTTTGTATGTTGTATTTTTATTTTTATACTTTAACACTTTTTATATAATAACCGAAAGAGCAAAAATTAAAAACATATTCAAAAATAAAAACAAATAATCTAAAACAAAAAAACACTCGAAATCGAGTGTTTTTTATTGGAGCTGATGACGGGACTTGAACCCGTGACCTCCGCCTTACCAAGGCGGTGCTCTACCGACTGAGCCACATCAGCACAAATTAATTAATCATTTTTAAAACTGACGGAATTAGTATAATTAAACAACCCCCAAGTTGTCAAGTGTTTTTGTAATTAAGCATTACAAATTATTTGCTATATATACATATTATAATTATTCATAAATAATATTTTAAAATTTTAAATTATATATGCTATAATTTTTATAGCGATACAATAAAGGATAAAAAATTAAATGATAAAGTTTTTAAAAGACCACAAGAATTTATATGAAATAATTAAATTTTTAATTGTTGGTGGAACAGCCACAATAATTGATTTTTTGATAATGAGTTTGTTTATTTATGCTTTTAATGCTCCTGCTTATAGCAATAATTTGTTTAATGTTTTTATATCAAAAGGCGAACCTAGTGCTTGGAGCGTTGTTGTTGGAACTGGTTTAGGATTTACCATAAGTTTATTTTTTAATTATTTGCTTAGCATTGTTTTTGTTTTTAATACCAATAATCAATTTGCAAAAACATTTAAGGGAATGCTAGCCTTTGTTATTTTATCATTAGTAGGATTAGGAATTCACACCTTGTTTATGTATATAGGGTATGATTTATTAAAAATTAACGAGTGGTTTATTAAAATATTTTTAACACTTGTTGTTATGGTATTTAACTATGTTACTCGCAAAAAATTAATTTTTAACGACAAACAAAACACTAAATCAACTACAAATGAAAAAACTGGAGAATAAAATCATGAAAGAAAAAGAAATTGATATTAGCATTGTTATTCCTTTAAAAAATGAAGAAGAAGTTTTGGATTTGTGCTTTACCGAAGTAACAAAAGAATGTAAAAAACTTAACAAAAGTTTTGAAATTATATTTGTTGATGATGGTTCCACCGATAATAGCCTAAACATTTTAGAAAATATTGCAAAACAAAATGATTTTGTTAAAGTTATTAGTTTTAGCCGAAATTTTGGTCAACGTCCTGCCCTTATGGCCGGATTTAAAAAGGCAAAAGGAAAAGCTGTTATTAACATGGATTGCGATTTGCAAGATCCTGTTTGTTTAATTAGCATGTTTGTTGAAAAATGGGAAGAAGGCAACGACGTTGTATTGTTTAAACGCAAAGAACGAAAAGGCGAAAGCTTTTTTAAAAAGTTAACCAGCAAAATATATTACAAAGTGTTTAAATGGTTATCAAAAACCAACACACCACTAGATTGTGGTATTACTCGCCTTTTATCTCGCAAAGTTGTTGATCACATTTTATCAATGCCAGAACACAACATTTATTTAGCTGGCATGACTGAGTTTGTTGGATTTAAACAAGCAATTGTTGAACATGATCGTTTTGAACGCAAGTTTGGCAAAACCAAATATTCTTTTAAATCGTTAATCAAACTGGCAATCAACAACATTATGCCATATTCATCCACCCCAATTAATTTTATTTTTGTTTTATCAATGTTTTTAGGATTGTTGGGTTGTGTTGGCGTTTTAGCATTAACAATATTATCAATCTGTTCAGTGGTGTTTAGTGGTGTTTTATGGATTGTTTCCACCCTACTAATTCTTGGTGGAATTACAACAATGAGTATTGCAATTGTTGGGCTTTATGTGTTTTTAACCTACACCGAAACACTAAATAGACCAAGATATATTATTGCAAAAACATTAAACTTAGGAGAAAACGATGAACAAAATTAAAAACCACTTTCTCCAAAAGAAAAATTATTACATTTGCGCTGGTATTATAACTTTATTAATTTTAATACTATTTGCAAGTTTTGGAGCATTTCCTTTCGGATCAAAAACAATTGCCCACTATGATATGTTCCATCAAATAATGCCTTTTATTACTTTAATCTTCGATTTTTTTGAAGGTAATGGAACATTGGTATTTACCAACTATTTGGCTGGTGGTGCAAACATTGTTGGTTATTTATGTTACTTTATTTTTAGCCCATTTTACCTAATTGTGTTATTGTTTGGCCGAAACAATGTTTTGTTTAGCATAAACTTTGCATTTTTAGCCCAAATTATTTGCAGTTCACTAACCTTTATGTGGTTTGTTCGCAAATATTTTAAAATAAACAATGCTTATCAAATTGCAATAAGCTTAGCATATGGTTTTAGCTCCTATGTTTTGTTTAACTACACATTCTTTTCGTGGCTGTTTTTAACAGTTTTAATGCCTATTTTGGCCCATAATTTTATTAAACTTATTAAAACTGGAAAAATAGCAGGTTTTACTGCCACACTTGTTGCAATAATATTTAATTGTTATGGTATTGGATTAACAGGTCTTATTGTTATTTTAATTTTTATTTCAATCTTTATATTTACAGTTGTTCCAAAACACAAACAAAAAACAACACTGGTAAAAGTTATATTAAGTTATGGTTTGGCACTTACATTAAGTTTGTTTATGCTTGGACCAAATGCATTACAACTAAAAGAAAGTTCTCGACTTGGTGGAAGTTTTACCGATGGACTTATTAATAAAGATTTATTTTTTAATATTCCTTATGGCATAACCTATTTAGTTACCGACTTTGTTTTGTTGATATTTAATATATTCTTTTTAATAAAACTATCACACAAAAACAGATTTAACGCATTTTTAATGGCATGTTTGGTTTTATCAATACTACCAATTTTTGTGGATGGCATAACATTAGTAGTTATTTGGGATATAACATGCGCATGGGATACATTTTAACATTTATAATGTTTATAGCAGCAGTTATAACTATTAAAGATATTTCTAAACACGAAACAATCCCTCAGGTTAAACAAGATAAATCCACACAACACTGGATTATTGGATTTTTTGTATTTCAATCAATTATTACTGTGTTAATGTTAATTATATTCTTATATCCACTTAGCACATATTTAGCAAATGCTACCGTAAAAACTTTCACATTTGCATTAATGTTGTTCTTATCATCAATCTTTATAGCTATTGGTTTACTGATTTTATTTAAATATAAAAAAGGAACAATATCAAAAAAGTTTTTTACAACAATGCTAATTTTGTTGTTTTGTGTTCAATCAATAATTAATCCCATAATATTTACAGCAGAGGGATTTGAAGACACAAGAAAAATAACCTTTCTATCAAATCAACACACCGAATTAAATTTAAAAGATGAACGTTTAAAAAATTTCAACGATATTATTGGAAGAAATAACCACCGATTGGCTGGTTTTAATAGTTATTCTGCATTTGCATCTCAAATAAACAAAAATCCAGTTAATATTGGTTCAAAATTGGGATATGCCACCGTTAGTAATTATGTTTACAGTCTAGGTGGAACTGTTTTGTCAGATGCATTTTTTGGTTACGAATATATAACATCTAGCTACGAACTAAATCGACCATATTTAACACTTGTTAGTTCACAACAATTAAGTGATTATGAAAATATTTATTTATATAAAAACAATTTATCCTTAGGTCAAGCAATTTTAATTAATAAAGAAAACACCCTTAACTTAAATGGAAACATTGCTTATAACACTCAACAACTATATAACTTTTTAGGTGGAAATAACGAAAATGTTATAACCACAATAAACACTACTAATCTTTCAAACAACAATTTGTTAATTAGTAAAAACAAAATTATTGAATTTACTCTTCCTAAAAGTGATTATAACAAAATTGTTTATATTTCATTTGGTGATGAAATTATTTATATTCCACTACCAAAATTAAATGATCACGCAAAACCATTAACAGCAACCATTGGTTCGTTCTACGATATTGGTTTTGTTAATAAAGGTGATACGTTTAACTACAAATTTGAATATAACAAAGACTTTAATATAAAAGATTTATCAATATTTGAAATAAATTATGATGAAGTCGAAAAACTAATAACTAACATAAAACCACAACAAGTCCCAGTTAAATACACTGCTAATGGATTTGAAATTAATGTAACAGCAACAAATAATCAAAAACTTATAACAACAAACACCAATCTTAATGGCAGAATTGTTACAAATAATAATACTCCTGTTGATTTGGGTGATTTTGAACTTATTGAGGTTAATTTGCAAAATGGCGAAAACCAAATAATTTCTAGTTATAAATTCCCTTACCTAAAAACAGTTATTGTTGCTGCAATAGTTGGTGTAATTTGCTTGGTTTTGGTAATTATTATTAACAAATACTTACTAAAATACAAACACATATTAAACATTATCTATTATGCCGCAATTGCATTAATTTGCATATTTGCAGTTATTATTTATCTAGTTCCTAATATAATATTTATGGTTAGATTATGTATTTTTAAATTTTAAAGGAGACTAATAATGGAAGCATTGCAACAATTTTTTGCAGATGTTTTTGGCAGTAATGTTTGGCTGGCAGTCTTACTATTTGCCATGCTACCAATAACCGAAGCCCGAACAGCTATTCCGTTTGGGCTTAGCGTTAAATTGTGGGCAAACAATGTGTTAAGCCCCGTGGCAGCATGCATATTTGGCATTTTGGGATGCTCCCAACGAGCGCGATGAATTCGTCATTACCGACATCGGAATGACTTCGGAAAACGAAAAAGGGTGGGATGGAGTTCGTGTTCATAATATGAAAAAGACGGGATTTATGAGAAACGTTTTAGTTAAAGCATTTAACGAAAACGCTCCTACAGAAGTCTTGCAACAAATGTATTCAGATTTACACGCGCAAAACAATTTCAGCGAAAACTTCATGATGTTTCCTATATCGTCAAAGCGTATGATCGTTTTGATATCACCCTTCTTTAAATATAAAGACAAATATAGAGATTACGATACTCCACCAAAATTAGAAGACTTGACAGTCATACCCAATCCCAGATTGTTTGAGCCTAACCGCAATTATTATAAGTATAAACAAAAATTCGGACAGCCATTTAAGTATCACGATGACGATAGATACATATACGATGTAAAGACGCTAAGCAGTGACGAAATACGATATTGCAATGCGTTGTTCTTGGATAGAATTAATACTCATCTGGGATTCTCTTCCTTGGAACACGCGGTCGGTAGCATAATAAAGTACAAGAAACTTAACGATCCGCCTCATGTACCTCGCGTTGATTACACAGAGCTTTATAAGATAATTCAAGAGCGTTATTTAGGAAGTCTAAACGTTTAATTTTAAACACCAAGGAGACCGCTATGTTCAGTTTTTTGAAAGACCTTGATTACAGACTGTTTGAGCGTTACCGTACGCTTGAAAGGAATATTAAGTCAGCGAGTAATTCGTTTTATGACTCATATCTAGATTTGCAGGAGCAGTTTTTGCGAATTGTTCTCGAAAATGAAGGCGTAGAAACCAGCTCCGGAAATTCCTCGGGATCTCTTCTCAAAAATCCTGCATGCCAAAATCTGCTTCTTTCCGTGATAGGAATTGATCAACGTACATATGACAAAATGGGAGATTATGCACTCAAGGTTAACGCACATAAGCATAAAAAAGAAAAGCGCATAACTCTTGATACAATATTAAATTATCTCGGTGTTATATATGATGCGACCTTTGCTTATGCAAAATTCAAGGGCGTAGAATGTTCTCCTCTTGAAATATCCGCTTATGCGGAAATGTTTGGTGTGTTTGAGAGGGAAAATGCAACTCTTCGTACCGAATGCGACAAGCTACGTGAGGAACTTTCGTCATCGGGAGAGGAAGGAAAACTCAAGGATAGTGATATCGAGACCTTCAAGAGCCTTGCACGGGGAGCAGAACTTGATAAGCTTTCACTTGAAGAACAAAATGCTGAGCTTCAAAAACAAATCAGCATTCTTAAAGATATTAAACTTGCCTCGATGCATTTTCGCATTCCCCTCGTATGGACACGCGGTCATTGTCTTGCGATGTACAACGGGAAAGAGAAATGTTTTCTCTTTTTTATAGCGTTTGATGAGCGACAAGAGATCCACCTCATTATGAGTAGGATAATAAATCAACACCGTTTTGGCAGATTGAAACGAAGGCATTTGTTCTACAGCCGCAACCACCTTGCTCGATTGTTCCGCAATATCCTCCTTCGAAAGCAATCGGCGCTTTTGTGCTAAGAGTTCGCGCACTCGTTTCTTGTCTTGCTTGAGCCTATTGCCTGGCAATAACTCCAAGA
>CALDPW010000116.1 GCA_937911885.1 uncultured Clostridia bacterium
TCGGTAATACTACCAACACCAGAATGAATGCATTGAACAACAACTTCGTCATTTCTAATTTTTTCAAGTGTTTGTCTAACAGCTTCGCTACTACCTTGAACATCGGCTTTAATAATAATTTTTAATACTTTTAATTCACTATCTGCGCTTTGTTGCAAGAATTCTTCGATAGAAGTTCCATTATTATGCAATAATTTTTCTTCTTGAATCTTGGTTTGACGTTCGTAAATAATGTTTTTAGCAAATTTTTCATCTACAACATAGGCAACTTCACCAGCATCTGGAACTTGGTCTAAGCCAACAACCGAAACTGCCATTCCAGGCTCTGCTTCTTTAACGTTATTACCTAAGTAATCCATCATTGCTCTAACACGACCACTTGCTAAACCACACACAACATAGTCGCCAACTTTTAAAATACCATTTTTAACAATGATTGATGCAACAATACCACGACCACGATCAACTTTACTTTCAAGCACAGTGCCCACAGCTGGACAATCATAATAAGCTGTAAGTTCTTGAACATCGGCAACAAGTAAAATCATTTCTAATAATTTATCAATATTTTTGCCATATTTTGCTGAAATAGGAACGCAAATTACATCCCCACCCCATTCTTCTGGTAATACATCATGTTCTGCAAGTTGTTGTTTAATTCTATCAGGATTTGCATCAACAGTATCAATTTTATTAATAGCAACAATCATTGGAACTTTTGCTGCTTTAATATGATTAATAGCTTCAACAGTTTGAGGCATTATTCCATCATCTGCTGCAACAACTAACACAGCAATATCGGTAACCTCGGCACCTCTAGCACGCATTGATGTAAACGCTTCGTGGCCCGGAGTATCAATAAATGTAATTTTTTGATTATTAACGTTAACCGAATATGCACCAATATGTTGAGTAATACCACCAGCCTCAGTTGAAATAACATTAGTTTTCTTAATGGCATCTAATAAAGATGTTTTACCATGGTCAACGTGGCCCATTACTGTAACAATAGGTGGACGTTTTCTTAAATCTGAACCTGATGTTAAAACTTTTTCTTGCAATAGTTCTTCGGCTGTTTTTTCAAGTTTTTTCTCTAACGAAATACCAAATTCACTTGCAACCAATTCAGCTGTGTCAAAATCAACTGGACTATTAATGTTTAACATCATACCTAGCATCATAAACTTTTTAACAATTTCTGCTACTGGTTTACCAATTTTTTCCGATAAGATTTTAACGGTTAAATTTTCAGTTGTAATAACTGCATGCTCAATATTAATTTTTTCTGGAGCAGTTTGAGCTTTAGCCTTTTTGTTTTTAACTCTAACTCTACCAATTCTATCTTCGTTTTCGTCGTCGTCTAAATCAACTACGCCCATACGAATTTTAGCTTTAATATTTAAGCCTTTCTTTTCTACATCATAATTCTTTTGTTTCTTTTCCTTTTTGTTATCTGGCTTTGGAACAAAGCTAACAACTTCACCACGAGGAACAAAAGTGCTTTTTGGTCCAAGAGGTCGTGGACCTGTTGATTTTTGTTCTTTGTTATCTTTACTAAATTGTGGTTTTGCATTTTTACCATCTTTGTTAAATTGAGGTTTTTGATTGCGATCTTTTGGGTTATTTGAATAATTGGATTTATTATTAAATCTTGATTGTTTATCACCAGGCGCAAAAGACTTTGCCGGTTGTTTTTGAACATCGGCACTTGGTTTAATATTAACTTTTGCTTCAACACTTTCAACTTTTGGTTCAATTTTTGGTTGAACTACTTTTTCGACCTTATGATTTTTAGCCTTATAATCTTTTAAATCCTTACAATAAGCATCAAGGCCTTGTTTTGCTCTTTTTAGCCCCGACACAAACCCATTAAGTTCGTTACCTAACATTAATTTGTTTAGTGTTTTTAAATTTGTAAAATCTACTGCAGATTTATTTTGTTGTTGATTTTTATTTTCCAATTATTTTACCTCTTAATTTAATTTTTCAAATAACTCCGAATAATTTAACACAGCGTTACTTAAATTTTCATTTGTTAAAGCAATTACTTTAACATTTGCTCTTTCAACAAGTTGCGATAACAAAACGTTATTTTTTAACACCACTGTTGGAGCTCCTATTTTTAACATATTATTTTTAACTTTTTCATTAACGGAACTACATAAAATAATTAACATGTTTTTTTTATGCTTTTTTTCGATGTTGTCCGATCCAAATAATATACTATTACTCTTTATTGCAAAACCAATATATGATTTTGTTTTATCAATTACTTGTTGCAAGTAATTTCCTCCTTTATTGTTTCATAAACACTATTGTTTATTTCACATTTAAAAGTTCTGTTAAGTGCCCTGGTTTTTATAGCCTTTTCTAGGCACTCGTTACTATTACAAATATATGCACCACGACCATTAATCTTGCCTGTTTTATCAATACATATTCTTCCTTCTGAAGTTGTATAAGTTCCCTTATCTCGACCTAGTTTAATCCAAATTACATTTTTTAAATCAAAATATTCTTCAATAAATTTAATTA
>CALDPW010000117.1 GCA_937911885.1 uncultured Clostridia bacterium
GTAACCAATGCAAGATACGGTGAGAACCGTATTTCTTGGCACACTGATTGTGAATTTACCATCAACATCAGTAACTTTAACCCTTAATGTAATGTCTTCAATTGGTGTTTGATCGTAGTTGTTGTTTTTGTTTTCAACATCACGATATCCATCAAAGATTGAACCAATACCAGGAGCAACAATTTCAACACCACCAGTTACCCAAGCTTGATTTTCGTTTAGAATATAATCTTTTTCAAGTGTAATTGTAGGTTTGATTGTATCAGATGCTGTAATTGTGTAAGTTTTGCTTTCGGTTAAGTTACCATTTTTATCCCAACCAGTATAACGAATAATATATGTTCCAGCAATATCTGGTGTAAATCCTACTGTTCCACGACGATTAATGCTTGGAGCTTCAATAATATCCCAATATGTTCCAGCTTTGCCTGTTGTGCGGCTTTCGTATGGAACGTTTGTTGTAATATCTGTTAAGATAACACCATTATCTTTTAATGTAGCAGCTGGAACTTCAATAAATTTACCAACTTCTGCTGTGCCACTAATAACATCGGTGCTGCTTAAATTGATTGTAGGTTTTTCAGTATCATAAATTCTAATACCAAATGATTTTGTAATAATGTTACCACCACTATCTTTAGCTGTGTAAGTAACAGTATAAATACCACTATAATCTGCAGTAAATGTTCCTTTTGTTAACTTATGAGTGTAAACACCAGAATCATATGTTACAACGTCTGAAATATTTTTTAATGTAACAACTTTACCATGTGGAGCTCTAACTTTAACATTAACTGTTAAGTATGGATCTGCATCACTAATTTCAATGTCTGGTAATGTTACAACATCTTTTTGACTAAATGCTGCTCTATCTAAACCATTTACTTTAACACCAAGCATACCTGTTTCGCTAACTGCATTTTGTCCGTTTGATAATTGACCAGTAACTGCATCAATTGTTGTTCCTTCTGGAAGTTTATCTTCCAAAATTGAAGCATTTGCAATAGCAAGATTTGTTAAAATTTGAGAATTGCTTGTTTCAAATGTTGCAGCTGTGCTATCGTTTGTTCCAATAATTGAAACAGATCTAACAATTGTGCTAACTACTGGATTATAGTCGTTTTTAGCAACTGCATGTAAATATAATGTTGTGTTAGCTCCAACTGAAATATCATTTAGATCTAATACTAATTTACCATCATCATTTGTTGTTCTAACTTTATTTTTTGCATCGTAGCTATCAGCTTCGAATGAATAATAAACAGCAGTTTCTGGACGAGTGTCAAGTTTATCGGTTGCTGTTGGTTTAGCAAATGTTAATACACCATTTGCATCAACAGAGTTTGCAAGTGCTGCAAATTCAATTGTTGGTTTAATTAACTCAGATGATTCCATAGCATCAGCTTCGTTAACAACTTTTACTGGATATGATGTAACATATTGGTTACCATCTTTATCTTGAGCTGTATAACGGATTGTGTACTCACCAACCGAAGTAAATGTGTGTTCAGCATATTCATTATTGCTATATTCTGAACCATCAGCTTTTCTTAAAGTGATTGTTGTGTTTGAACTAACAACTCTAACTGCACGACTAAATGTTAAATCAGAAAAATCGTAGAAGTTATCTGTTCCATAAATTGCAGGAACTTTGATGGTTGCTTTATGTTCGCCACCAACATTCTTTAATACAACAACTGAAGGAATGCTGTGTTCAATGCTTCCCATAGCTTCTTCAATTGCAGTTTTGCGTTCTTCTTCGGTCATAGCAACAGCTTCTGCACTTGTGCTGTTATAAAGTTCTTTTTCAGTAGCAGAATCGTATTGACCATTTCCGTTAACATCTTCGTAAACAGTTTTGATTGTTGTTTTACCTTCAACTGTTTCGTATGTGTATTGGTTAACAGGTTTAACTGTTGGTTTTTCGTTATCTTTAACATCGTGAATATAGAACGAAAGTGTTGAAGATTCTTTTCCAAACAAAGGAATTGATGCTTTGTATGTTACCAAATAGCTACCTTTTTGTGTTGGAACAAATGAATAATCATTAACTGCAACATCAGTTTGTGTTCCGTTTGCAGCAACATGTTTAACTTTAATATCAACATATGCATCTAGTTCGTCGGTTGTGCCGTTGCTATCAACAACTTTAACACCAGGTAATGCAACTTTTTTACCCAATGTAGCAGTTGTAGGAACCGATGATTTGTATGTGAAATTAAGTTTCATTTTTGATGTATCGTAGTTTGTTTTAGCTACAAATCCATCTGTTTTATAATCTTGAACTGTTCCACCGTTTAAATATCTATAAATAATTTCATAAACGCCAGCTGTTGTTGGAGTGAATGAATAAGTTTTAGTTGTAGCGTCATATGTTAAAGCTGTAGCGCTTGAAGCGTTATCCTTGTTTACAACTGTAACTTTTAAGCCATTGTTGGTTGCATCAACAGGATTTGTTAATTGAGCTTCGGTTAATTCCTTATTACCTTGTTTAACAGTTGGTAGAGGAATTTTGATAGCTGTTCCTGTTGCAACAGTTGCAGGAATAACATGTTGGCTATTAACTGGAAGTGAAATTGAATAATCTTCACCTTCAACTAAAATTTTAAGTTCTTCGGTGGCTGTTGTTACAAAACCATCTTGAACTGCCGAATATTTAACAGTATAGTAACCCTTTAAAGATGGAGTTAATGTTGTAACTGTTGTAGCATCAGCCATATCAACAATTTTTTCGCCACGAGGGTCTAAAATTGTTACTTTTAAAGCTGCACCACCAGTTGCAGATGCAACAGGAAGAGGCATTGCAACGCCAACATTACCTTCACCAGTAAAAGAGCTAACTGTAATCATATCGCCAAACATAGATGTTGATTCATCGTATGCAGCATTAACTGTGTAGTTTTGGCTAGCTAGCATTGTTGCTGATACAGAAGCTAGAATTAGTGGAACGATAATTTTACCTTTCATAATGTGGAAATCTCCTTAAAGTGTATATAAATATTGAAACTAATTAATTTTATCTTTTTTATATTCAAAAGTCAACGAAATAACTATTAAAATAAAGTATTGTATCCAATTTTAACCAAAAATTTTATCAAATTAAACCATACACAATAACCCTTGTTTGTAATTTGTTTTTTGCAACTATTTTTAATATGTTTATATTATTAAAATTTTATGTAAAATTTTTCCAATTTTTGGAATTTTTTTTACACAACATTACCTTAAAACACAAAAAAACCTGCAAAAATTTGCAGGTTTTAATAACCTTAACTAATTATTGCAAGTAT
>CALDPW010000118.1 GCA_937911885.1 uncultured Clostridia bacterium
CAACATAAATAGATATCTATTTATTTTCCTGAAAGGATTTAGTTAACATAAACATTTTCCCCTTTTTTATCTTATTAGTTAACAATAATCCTCAATGTTAGATTTACCTTTCTAACACAAATTAATAAGGATTTAATTAACCCTATCCCCCTTTTATCCCCTATTTATCCCTTTTTTATATTAATTATTAAGTTAATTAAATCCAAATTTAATTCGTATCAAAAAATCACTTTTATAAGTGATTTTTTTTATTTATAATATAGATTTATTAAGTTTATGTAATAATCAAACATATGCTCTCTAATGGGCATTATACACGTTTTAAAGCATAAAATAAGCGCAGGGCTAATATTTTTATAACTCTCAACAAATTTAAATGAAACCAGCTCCCCGTTTATTATTAAACGTGTTGCTTTTGCATGATAATTAAAATATGTCATATAAATAGTTTACATAAAAAAGAGCCAAATTATTGGCTCCTTTTGTTTATTTTGCTTCAAGTTTTGAAACATCAACTACTTTATCGTGTGGAATTGGCTTCCAATCAACTTTTTTAAATAAAGCATAATATGTTGTCCATTTACCAATTATGCTAAACATTGGAAACATTATAATATGAAAAATTGTTTTTCCAACAGGCATTTTGCCAAGGCGATTGCGATAAATAGCAAAAGCAAACAATTGTTCAGGTAAATTACCAAAAATATTTACAATGTAACCAGTAACATATCCTAATAGAATTGCTCCAATTGTTCCAAGTAGTGTTGAAGCTTGTAAAGCTAGTATAATTTGCAAAGTTATTGTAGCAAGTTTTCTAATACCAGCTTCGACATAAAATGGGAAATTTATCCAAAACATATCATATGTTGTTGGGAAATAAATTTCACGTTTAAACATGTTTTTTAACAATTTTGGACTATTTTTTGCTGTAGATTGCAAATGGCCTTTACTCCATCTAACACGTTGACGAATAGCCACTTTTAATTTATATGGTTGTTCATCATAGAACACAGCTTCGTCACAATATTTAATTTTGTTATTTAAAATAATTTGATCGGCAGAAAACTCCCAATCTTCGGTTAGGGTTACATATGGCCAACCATCTTTAACAAGTTTTGAGTTAATTACATAACCTGTTCCTTGAACACGTGTTGAACAATTTAAAACTGTTCTGCCACGACTTTCTAAACGGCAACCAATCATAAAATATAATCCATACATTCCGGAAATAACATTAGAACCAAAGTTTTTAGAATTACGGAATGATGTAATAACATATTCACCATTGCAAGAATCGAAAGCATCGTTCATTTTTTCAAAATAATTTGTGCTTAAAATGTTATCGGCATTAAACAAGAAAAATCCATCATAGTTTTGTGTGCCATAATCTTTTTCGATTTGCTTGAATAAATATCTGAATGCATAACCCATTGTGCATTCGTTTGGATTATTATACTCATAAACTGTTGCACCAAGTTCACGACCAATTTCGGCTGTTCTGTCTGTGCAGTTGTGAGCAATAAGGAAAATTTGAAGTTTATCTTGTGGATATTTATTTTTTTGAATACTCTTAATTAAATTTCCTACAACTTTTTCCTCATTACGGGCTGGAATAATTAATCCATACTTATGTTGAACTTTTGCTTTTGGATATTTTTTGTAAGTAAAAAGACCAACAATTGAAAAGAAGATGAAATGAATCATCATTAGTGAGAATACTGTAAAAATTATGAAAAATATAAAGTTTACAATACCTGCATAACTAGTAAAATCAAACATAATTTTCTCCTTAATTTTGTAGCAAATTTATTGTATCACGATAAGCAAAAATACACAAACTTTTTGCCCCATTTTTGACAATTTATAAAATTTGTTTATTTATCTTCTCACATAAACAAGATATGATTTTTTATTACATTAAAAACAATTCACTTCATAAAAAAATTAAATTACACAAAATAAACAATTTAATAATATAAATTATTTGTCAAATACCACAATGTTATTGTCAAATTAAAAATATTAATTGAAAAAATGTGATAAAAAAAGATTATATCGCTTAGATATAATCTATGATAATTTTTCAAGATCAATAATCTTTGTTGCAATGCTTGAAATAAATTGTTTTGAGTGACTAACAAATATTACTGTTCCGTTAAACTCACTAATAGCTGTTTGTAATCTATCAATAGCAAAAACATCCAAATGATTTGTTGGTTCATCTAAAATAAGTAAATTACAAGCTTTTAAAGTTAGCAAACAAATTTTTATTTTACTTTGTTCTCCACCACTAAGTTTATTAATTGATTTTTTGCAATGAATAGCATTTAATCCACACTTGTTTAATGCTGTTCTAATTTCCTTTTCCGATAACTTTGGATAAGCATTTGACACATATGTTACAGGATTAATATCAACATTTGCAAAATCGTTTTCCTGCTCAAAATAACCCACCACAATGTTTCGTGCAATTTCATGCTGACCACTAATTTTTGTAAGTTCTCCAATTATGGTTTTTAACATTGTGCTTTTTCCAATACCATTAAACCCTGTTATTGCTACACAATCCTTATTATTAACCTCAAAACTAATTGGTTTTAATAATGGTTTATTATTATAACCCACAACAAGCTTATCAACTTTTAAAACCAAATTACCAGCAAAGTCTTTATACTTAAAACTAAATGTTGGTTTAATTTGTTCACTTGGTGGATTTATAATATCCAACCTGTTTAACATTTTTTCACGCGAATGTGCCATATTTGCTGTTGCAGCACGAGCCTTGTTTCGCGCAATATAATCTTCCATCTTTTTAATTTCACGTTGCTGTTGCTCGTAATTTTTTTCATGTTGAACACGTTTTGCTTGTTTTATTGCCATGCACTTATCATAATTGCCAGTGTATTTATTTATTACATTATTATCAACATCACATATGTGTGTTACAACATTATTTAAAAAATTTGTGTCGTGGCTAACAATAATAAAAGCTCTATCTGAAGAATTGATAAACTTTGTTAACCATTCAATATGATTAATATCTAAAAAGTTTGTTGGTTCATCCAATACCATAACATCTGGGCTTTCTAGCAACAACTTTGCCAACATAACTTTAGCTCGCTGCCCACCACTTAATGTTTTAACTTTGGAATCCAATCCAAAGGCTGATATGCCTAATCCTGCACAAACCTTTTCAATTTCCGAATTGATTGCATAAAAATTATTAGCAGTTAAGTATTCAAATAAATCACCACTTTGATTTAGTAACTTTTCAAGTTTTGCCGGATTTGTTACTGTTGCCAATTGATTGTTTACTTCATCTAATTTCTTTTCAGCATCAAAAAGTTCTTTATATGCCCCGCACAGATATTCTTTTATTGTATGGTCGCCTTTTACTTCGGCGTGTTGATCCAAATACTTAACAATATATCTAGGATTTTTATAAAAGGTGCCACGATCAAGCAACACTTCACCCATTATTATTTTTAATAATGTGCTTTTGCCTGCACCGTTGACACCTGTTAATCCTATTTTTTCTTTGGGGTTTAACACAAACGAACTATTTTCGAACAACATTTTATCACCAAACGAATGTGAAAAATTGTTTATTTCTATAATTCCCATGTTATAAATCCTATTTTTTTACTAATCCTAAAAAGTAATTTAATCTATTTCTTACTTCTTCAGCTCCAAGAAGTTTACAAATAGCATATAAATCTAAAGAGTTTTGTTTTCCTGTTAATGCAATTCTAATAATTGTGCAAACAGTTCCACAATGTCCCAAATATTCAGCTGGATTTTTCTTATATTCTTTAACTTCGGCAGCAAAGCCTAATGCTGGACACATTTCTTTAATTTTTGCAAACCATTCTTCTTTTGTGTCAGAATCTTTATATGTGCTTAAATAATTAGCAAAAATTTTGGAATATGTTTCTTTATTAAAGCCTTCTAATAACTCATAGTCCTTTGTTGATGTTGCCATAAAATACAAATCATCAATCATATAACTATATAGCGAAGGAATATCAGACCATTTTGTAATATCTTTGCGAGGTTTTTCATTTTCACGATCAATTTTGAACATGTTAATGCAATACTCTCTGTTTTCACGCAAGATATTTGCCCACTCGCCATTGTATTTAATAGCCCAATCTAATGTTAAATCATACACCTTTTGAGCTGGCATTCTGGAAATAACATTTTTGCTAACATCGTTAAATTTATTAATATCAAACAATGCTCCACTTAAACTAATTTTTTCAAAAGTCATTTTAAAATCACTTAGTGGAGCTGTTGGGTTGTTTAGTCTCCACTCTTCAAAATTAGTGTTTCCTAAGGTGTATAAATATTCCCAAACAGATTCGGTTGGATAACCTTCCTTAAGCATGCTTGAAACAGCTGTTTCAGGATCTTTACGTTTACTTATTTTACGTTTAGTGCCAGTTTGTTCATCAATTTTTTGAACAAAAGCAACGTGAGCATATTCCGGAGCCTTAAATCCCAATGCTTTAAATAATTGTAAATGTTCTGGAACAGAATTTAACCACTCGTTACTTCTAATAACAACTGTTGTGCCCATTAAGGTATCATCAACTGCGTGAGCAAAATTATAAGGTGGCAACATTGTGTCCGATTTTAAAATTACAACATCATTAACCAAATCGGCCATTTCAATTTCACCACGAACTTTATCAATAAATTTTACTCTATCTCCAATGTTTGCTTGTGCTTTAAAGCGAATTACAAACGGTTTTTTTGCATCGATATTTGCTTTTATTTGAGCATAAGTAAGATTGCGGCATGTTGCATATTTGCCATAGTAACCAATTTGAACTTCTTTATTTTTTTCTTGCTTGGTTCTTATTTTATCTAGTTCATCCTTTGAACAAAAACAAGGATAAGCCATACCTTTTTTAACAAGTTCTTTTGCAAATGTTTGATAAATTTCTTTGCGTTCAGTTTGAATATATGGACCATATTTACCAGATGATTTACGACTTTCGTTTACACCTTCATCTGCAACAACCGAAAAAGCATCAAGGTCGCTAATAATACCCTCAACACCATTTTGGATTGTGCGTTCTAAGTCGGTATCTTCAATACGCAAATAATAAACACCATTTGATTGTTTTGCAAAAATATAATCATAAAAAGCTGTTAACAAACTACCCATATGAACATAACCTGTTGGGCTAGGCGCAAAACGTGAAACAATAGCACCTTCTGGCAAGTTGCGTTTAGCATATTTTTTTACATAATATTCTGCAGTGTTTTTAATATTAGGAAATAATAAATCTGCAATTAGTTCATTTTCTGTCATATAATTTCACCTTCTTTAATCTTCCTATTATTTTACTTAAATAGGCTAAAAAAAGCAACCATATAATGGTTGCCTTTTAATTATTAATAAGTAAACATAACAAATTCTTTAACGTTTCTGATCATTGTTGAAACTTTAACTTTTTCAAAATCATGAACAACATTAATGTTTGTTTTTTCTACTAAAGCTTGTTTTGAATTATTTTCATCAATTTCTTTTTGTAGTTTTTGTTCATATGTTGTTGTTATGCCATTACGATAGTAACGATGGTTATAATATGCTGTAACATCAATTTTAGCAAAACTTTTTTCGTATAGTTTATAATATTGTTTAAAATTATTTAATGCGATTAATGCAACTCCATAAGCACCCATTAAACCAGCAATATCAGGTCTTACTACTTCTTTTTCTGTAATATTTTCAAAAGCACGTAAAACT
>CALDPW010000119.1 GCA_937911885.1 uncultured Clostridia bacterium
CCTACAGTTGTCGGAAAAGACATTGGAGAAGTAATAGGCGGAGAAAATTTAGGAGTAAAAGTAATTGATTTCAAAGATGCAGAAAAAATGTTAAAAGAAACAAATGTTATGTTTGGTGTTCAAAATATGCACCACGAAAATAGTGGAGCTTTCACTGGTGAAGTTAGTGCAAACATGCTTAATGATTTTGATTGTGAACTTGTTGTGTTGGGACATAGTGAACGACGCAGTATTTTTGGCGAATCAAACGATTTTATTAATAAAAAAGTTATTAAAGCAATTGATAGTGGTATTACTCCAATATTTTGTATTGGCGAAACCCAATCCGAGCGTGATCAAAACTTAACAAACAAAGTTTTGGCAGAACAACTTGAATTGGGATTGAAAAATGTTTTACTTGAAGATGCAAAAAATATTATTTTTGCTTATGAACCAGTTTGGGCTATTGGAACAGGTGTTAGTGCCACAGCAGAGGATGCTGAAACAACAATTAAGTTTATTAAACAAGAACTAAACAAACTATATAACACCGAATTTAATTTTGTGGTTTTATATGGTGGCAGTTTGAATGCAAAAAATGTTGATGAAATTTTGGCAAAAGATTGCATTGATGGTGGATTAATTGGTGGGGCAAGTTTAAGTATTGAAAAATTTAAACCACTAATTGATTATGGTAAAAATGCATAATTTATTGACTTAATATGTAATTTGTTGTATTATGTTGGTATAAAATTTAAATTTGAGGGTAAAAAAATGTGGCAAGCAATGTGGAATAATTTTTATAATACATGTGTTAGAGGTATTTCTGATGTAACCAGAGGAATGATTATATTCTTTATTTTTATTGGTGCATTGCTATCATTTATTTATGCTATTAAAGGCAGCAAAAAAGATAAAACAGTTAAAAACTGGTTCTTATTCTTTTTAGCAATTTTGTTAACAGCTGTTGGAGTATTTTACTCAGTTATATAACAAATCATCAAAATGTGCAGTTTTCTGCACATTTTTTTTGTTTAATTTACTATAAATTAATTTGCTAAACATATGCCAATATGTTAAACTATTATTAGTCGAAACATGCATATAAAACGGAGGAACAATGAACTATTTCAACTTATTATTAGAAACCGTTGCAAAACCAATTCCAGATTGGATTAGTAAATCATTTCCTATAATTCAAACAATATTAATTATTATTGTAACATTGGCGTCAATTGCAATTATTGTTAGCTGCTTAATGACAAAATCAAACCCAGATGGTGGTAGCAACGCCATTACAGGAACAAATGATAGTTACTATATGCAACACAAAGGCGGTAACAGAGAAGGCAGACTTAAAAAGATAATTATAGCCTGTGCAATTGTTATTTTTGTTGCAACCTTAATTTATTTCATCTCATTTGGAATTTATACAGGTTTTACACAATAGTTGTTAAAGGCTCGTTTATGGGCCTTTTTCTATTATTTATTAACATTACATTCAAGGAAAAATTTTAGTGGAAAATCAAAAATATCTTAGTCAAATAAAAATTAATAAATTAGAACAAGAAGAATATGAGTTTATTATTGCTCAACTTTGTGTTTTAAATAACAAACCTTTTGAAGAAATGAAAAATGCTCTTGATAGCCTTATTGCAAGTGGCTTGTTTACATTAAAAGGTGATGTTTTATCGCAAAAACTAGCAGAACGTGAAGAAGAACAATTAAACGAAATGCTTGTTGATGCTGAAAAATTATTATTAAAAAATAGAGATCCTAAAAAATCTAAAAAATTAAAAAACTTCAAACTTGAGGGTAAGTTACAAGGCACAAAAAGTGACTTTGCTTTTTTATTACCTTTTGATAAATCATATCCGGATGTTTTTATTGCTGGTGCAAACCTTAAAGGAGCAATGAACAACGATACAGTTTCGGTTGAAGTGTTTGCAACTAAAGGTGGAAAAGAAAAACGCCTTGAAGGTAAAGTTTTAGCCATTTTAGAAAGAGGTAACTCAATTGTTGTTGGTAAAATTTTTATTGGCAAAGCTAACGCTATTGTTATGCCAGATGATGTTAAATTTGGTAAGGATATTGTAGTTCCATTATCAAAAACATGTGGGGCAGAAGATGGCGATAAGGTTTCCGTTAAGGTTTTACGTTATTTTGGATCAAAGAAAAATCCAGAAGGCGAAGTGGTTGAAGTTTTAGGAAAACCTAACCAAATTGAAACCGAAGTTAAAGCTATTATTAGAAGCTATAACTTATTTGAAACATTTCCATCAAAAGTTGTGGAAGCTGCTCAAAAATTACCACAAGAAATTGATGTTGAACAATATAAATCAACTCGTCGTGATTTGCGTAACTTAAATATTTTTACTATTGATGGTGAAGATACCAGAGATATTGACGATGCTATTTCAATTAGTAAAAATAGCGATGGCACATATAAACTTGGTGTTCACATTGCCGATGTTGGTGAATATGTTAAATTTAATTCTACAATTGATAAAGAAGCATTTAAACGTGGAACCAGTGTGTATTTTCCAAATTTGGTATTACCAATGTTGCCACGTGAATTAAGTAATGGTATTTGTTCATTAAACGAAATGGTTGATAGACTTGCTTTAACAGTGTTTATGGATATTAACATAAAAGGCGAGTTGGTTAGATACGATATTTGCGAAAGTATTATTAAAAGTAAAAAGAGATTTACTTATACCGTTGTTCAAAAAATATTGGATGGCGACGAATACGAAATTGAACAAAACAAAGAATTTGTTAAAGATTTGCAATTAATGCAAGAATTGAACATTTTCTTAATTAAAATGCGTGAAAAACGTGGAGCAATAGATTTTGATATTCCAGAAACAAAAATCACATTAAATGAACTTGGTGATGTGCTTAATGTTGAAAAAGCGCCAAGAGATTATTCACATAGATTAATTGAAAGTTTTATGATTGCTGCAAACGAAGCAATTGCAACACACTTTAAAACAATTAAAGCACCGTTTGTATATCGTATTCACGAAACACCAGATGCTCAAAAAATGAGTAACTTTATTAGATTAGCAACAGCCTATGGTGTTAAAACATCGGCTTATGGTGATAACATTAAACCTATTGATTTGCAACATATTTTAAAGCAAGTTGAAGAACTTGATTGTAAATTTATGTTAAATTCATTATGTTTGCGTAGTTTAAAAAAGGCTAAATATAGCCCAGATTGTTTAGGACACTTTGGTATTGCATCACCAATGTATTGTCACTTTACATCACCAATTCGTCGTTATCCAGATTTAACAATTCACAGAATTATTAAGTTAAGTTTGCGTAACGAATTGGAAGGAAAAACTCTTTCGGAACAAAAACAATTTGTTGTTTCAAGTGCATTCAACTCATCAGAACGTGAACAAGCAGCCGACAAGGTTGAACGTGATGTTGATGATTTGTATAGAGTATTTTATATGACTCATCATGTTGGTGAAGAATTTGAAGGAATAATTTCGAGTGTTACAAATTTTGGTGTGTTTGTTCAATTAGATAACACTGTTGAAGGTCTTATCAAAATTGGAGATTTGCCACGTGATGGTTATGTGTTTGATGAACTTGATAATGTGTTAAAAGGTGCAAAAAACACATATACAATTGGTAAACGTGTTAAGGTTAAATGCGTTGGCGCAAATGTTTTAGCACGTGAAATCGACTTTGTTTTAATTCCTTAAATAATTTTAGTGGGCAGATTAACCATTTTATGCAATAAAAAAATAAAAATTGGGTATTGTATAATTTTTTGATTGTGTTATAATATAAATGGTTAAATCTGCCTTAAAGTTATTATTTTCTTTAATTTTTTACTAAAAAACAAGGAGAATTAGCTATGAAAGTGGTTGCAACAAACAGCCAAGCATTGCACAATTATTTTGTTGAAGATAAATATGAATGTGGAATTGTGTTGTGTGGTAGCGAAGTTAAAAGCATTAGGCAAGGTAATTGCAACTTAAAAGATACATTTGCTTTAATATCAAAAAACAACGAATTGGTATTAAAGAATATGTATATAAAACCATATGAAAAGGCTACATCGTTTGCACCTGATTCTCGTATTGATAGAAAACTTTTAGCACACAAGCAAGAAATTAAAAAAATGCTTCAAAAAGTTAGTGTTAAAGGTTATACACTTGTTCCTTTAAAGTTATATTTTAAAGGTCAACATGTAAAAGTGGAATTGGGATTGTGCAAGGGTAAGCACACTTATGATAAAAAAGATGTTTTAAAACAAAAAGACATTAATCGTGAAGTGGAAAGAACCATAAAAAACTATTTACGATAACTATTATGGGGGCGTAACTGGTTTCGACGGGATTGTAAAGGTTAGGCTAAGCATGTCGTAGGCTCGGCTACGTTAAAACGGAAACTTAAAATTTAAATGCAGAACAAAGAACTGTATTAGCCGCTGCGTAACTTTAGCCACGGCTCGTCCTAGTAGGTTTGCCCACGGGCTTACATAGGGCGCCATTTTAGTAGGGAACTAACTTAAATTTTACCAAAGGGTTTAGGTTAGAATTTATTTGGTTAGTTAAACTTATATTTGTTAATTTTTTTAGGTTTAATGAAAATCAAAGCATGGAAGGGGCTTTTTGGGATGGGAGTGTTTTTACAGGGGTAAAAGATAATCCTTTTATAATAGGTGAAGATAAAAAATTAGTAGGGGAAACTATTTCAAATTTTTTTCTTCAAATTAAAAATAACAATATAGCAATACCTACCCTATTTGCTTTAATTATGGCTATAGTATCAATATTAGTTAAAGAAGGTATGTATTGGTATACAAGAAAGT
>CALDPW010000120.1 GCA_937911885.1 uncultured Clostridia bacterium
TACAACCGGCATAAACTTGAACATTAATCAAGATAACGTATTGATGATTAATGCTTTACATCCATCGTTATTTATTAGCAAATTAAGATTTAAATTGTTAGGTGATACTAACGATGCAAATTGGATTGCTTCTTCAACCGATACAACAGGAACAAGTTCAACTGTTAACCTAATTTCGGGTGAGGGTAACTTGTTAAATGTTACTTCAAATCGTTATACAAAAGGTTCAACAAGTGTAACAGCAAAAACATATACTCAAACAGTAACCTTGCAACGAACATTGCCAGGTAGTGGATATGTTCAAAAAGTAAAATTTACCATTGAAGCTTCGGCATTTAATCCATATGGAACAACTGCCGATAGTATTAAAATTACAATTAATGGTAATGCTAACATCGAAATTGCTGTTATTACAGGTAACTTAGTTACAATTACATCGCAAAATGGAACCTACGATTTAGATTCAACAACTATTACATTTGGTAGAAGTGGTCATAACTATGTTTCAGCAAATGCCGAAACAGGCTTTGTTACAGCTCAAACATATTATGTTAACCCTGGAACAATTACTTATGACACAACAGCAACCAGATATAAATTTAATGATTACACATATCATTTCCATGTTACATATCCTGATGATGTGAACACGGGTGATGACATTTTAAATATTGTTAGGTTTAATGATGCTGTAAATATATTTGAAAACTACAACACTGCTGCAGGTAATAGTGGTATTTCATATAATTTAGAAAACTTTGAACAAGACAGTATTAGATTTGTTAACACACAAACAAATGGCAGTGCAACAGTGGGAACACTTGGTGATGTAAACTGCTTGGCATCAAATGTTGCAACAACAAACTTTAATGTTTCTTACATTATTAGAACAGTTGATTTTAAGTTAACAATTGATTCCACAAAAACTACTGGTGGATTAACAAGTAACGCATATGCTAATATGATTAAGGACTTATTAGAACTTAAATATATTAACATTGCTGGTAATGATACAACACAAAAAGTTTCTGCTTCAAATGTTGTTAGAGATTCGGATAATTCATATTATATTTTATATCGAGTTCAAAATGGTTCAAGATTTGTTCTTGATATGGATACAAAAACAACAAAATATGCCGTTGGTGGTTCACAATTTGGCTTTACATCATCGAGCAATAACTATCGTTTAGTTTGGAACTCTAAAGATGATACGGTTGATAAGCTTCAAGAACTAAATTGGCAATATCGTTTACCTAGCCGTGTTCCAACCAGTGGATATCAAATGATTATGCAAGTTATTCAACTTGTAACAATCGATTATCAAACATTGTTAAGTTCAACCTCTATGGGATCGGTTTGCGATAAGGTTCCATATGCATATTTATTGCCTGTAACAAATGCAATGGTTACTGGTGCATTCTTACCAAATGCCGAACGCATTATTGAAGCAAACGAAGATTATTATACTGAATGTGTTCGTCAAACCGGAACAGATGCTCCAAAGGGCAGAACAAGCGAATATTATTACAAAGCATTAGATTATGGAACAACATATCAAGTTTCTAGCAACTTTGCCTACGAATATGTTGGTGGCGTTTCGGTTTTAGTTGAAACTGCAAACGAATTAGAATCTAACTTTGAATTAATAAAATTCTCAACAGGTGATATTACCGAAACATCAACTGGGGCGCTAGCTGATAATAAAATTGTTGCAAATGCTGTTAATCAAAAATTTACACAAGTATTAAAAACTAGAACATATAAAGTTGAACTTATTAACTATAATAAAGCTCCAACTGTTAATAGCTTAACAACTATTTCAAACCCAACAGGTCAAACTCAATATATTTTTGATGCAATGCCATTACCAACAGCTTCGGTTGTAATTGGTGATGAAAGATTGTTCGCTTATGGCGACGTGTTGCCAAGACTAATTATTAGAGGAACTGAGGCAGCTGGTTATAAACAATTTGGTTATGTTGGTCAAACAACTCCAAGAACATTTAGTGATGATTACTATTCATTTAATGTAATGGAAAGTTATTTGAATTCATATCAACATTCTTCAACATTAACAACTTCAAACAAAGCATTTATTGCGCTTGATTCTTCTTCGAATGCTGTTAATGCAAATGGTTATACAAACGGAACCAAATTCTACACAACTAAAATATATGAAATTAGTGTTGGTGTTACAGTTTATTACGAAATGTTTGATATGTATTTTGCTAATTTGGCTTATACAAATTACGCATCGTTATATCAATTTACTCAACACGAAGCTCGTTTTGACTCATCTTCGTATGCAATTGGTAGCAAACAAAACCTATCATTTAACGAAATGAATGAAACAGGTAATATTTATACCGATACATTAAGTGTGCTTGATGAAAGTAACAATTCAAAAACTGCACTTAATACAATTATGCATCGTTATTATAATTACTTAGAGTTCTATCTAAATTCTTCAAAATCTAATATTTCAGAGTTTGAAGGTGATGGATCAGGGGATTCGTTTGTTGCAGGATCTGTTGCTGGATTATATTTAGCATCAACATTTAGCCCAGTAGCTGCTGCTAACACAATTAACCCTGCACGAATTACAATTACTTATAAACCTATTGTAACTGTAAAAATTGGTTTAAATCCATACTCAATTAGCCGTAATGGTGCAGTTTATGGCAATAACATAACTGGATTGTTTGATATATTTACAATCGAAGCATATGTTAACGATGTTGCAATTGGTGAAGGTGCTCCATTACCAGGCGAAAAAATGGCCGATGTTGGAACTACCGACGCTACCGATATAATTATTGCAGAACAAGAAAAAAGCAACTCACGTGCGTTGCTTGGTAATATGTTTGTAAACATTAAAATTAATGTTTCGGCATTTAAACAATATTACAACTTTGAGTTATTTACCATTGATGATACCGATGCTTATAAACTAGGATTTATTAATGGTGATCCTAATCGTAATGGCTCCGAAGTAGAAATTATTGATGGAACAAGTATTGGCACAACCGAAGGTGAAAGCGTTGTTTATTATATTAACCAAGAATACACAACTGGTAATGCAACTCCATCACCACTGGCCGATAGTGAAAACTATTATTCAATCTGTTTCTATCTTCCAAGCGAAGGTTTTGGTGTTCAAGAATATCAATTGGCATTCATTGAAAAATCAAAACAATTAAACTACAATATAAACTATCCAGAATTAATTAATGGCGACAAACTATTAACAATTAACGAATTAACAACTGCAGATGGTTCAATTCCTGTGTTGAATGCTTCTTCGGGATATGACAGAGAAACAACTGTTATTAAATCAACCGAAGTAGATCCACAAGGATCATTAACTGTTGGTATTTTAGGTATTTATAATTTTAGTTACAGCTTAAATAAACAATATACTAATAATACTACTACCGGAACCACAAAATATAGCAACGACTATAGTGTTCGTTCGTTTGGTTATACAAGCTCGAATAAAGAACTTAACACAACTTCGGTTCAAAAAGTTTCGAGTGGTGGCAAAGAAGTTTATAGTATTAAGCAAACACTAACAAGCGAAACAATTGTGTATAATGCTGCAAATTATACTAAGGACGAAATTTATTCTATTGGAACCGAACCTGCAACAATTGAGGTAAATTATTTAGGTTCATTAGAGTTAGTGTTTAATACCGAAAACTTTGATGTTACAAACATTGATGATCACACAATTTATATTAATGTTAATAAAATTGTTAAATCTCAAGCCGATAGCTTAACAGCATTTATTTCGGATAGAGGAACAAAAATGTTCAGCGGTGCAACATTTGACCTAACTGTTAATAATAATCCAGCAGTTATGGTTTCATATGCAACTGCAGATGCTGGAAATAGTTCCGACAACTATTATGTAACACGTTACGATGGTTTGATTTATCATGAAGGTCAAACATACACATATAGATATCAAATTAACAAAGATGGCTTTAAATTTGGTGGCGTTATTGTATCGTATAACGGCACAAGCAAAGAAGTTACATTTGGACAAATTTTAAGAGTTATTCAAGGCACAACTATTAACGGT
>CALDPW010000121.1 GCA_937911885.1 uncultured Clostridia bacterium
TGTTAAAAAGTTGAATGCTTTTTGTTTGTATTCGTTATAAAAATCTTGGTCTTGACCTTCTTTGCAGAATAGTTGGTGTTCCATCTGTTCAAATTCGATTGTTCTAAAAATAAAGTTTCCAGGAGTAACTTCGTTACGGAAAGCTTTACCAATTTGAGCAATACCAAAAGGAACTTTTGCTCTCATTGTGCGTTGAACATTTAAAAAGTTAACAAATTCACCTTGTGCTGTTTCGGGACGTAAATAAATTTTGTTTTGATTTTCGTCGGTAACACCACGGCTTGTTTCAAACATTAAGTTAAATTGTCTAATTGGTGTCCAGTTGTGTTTTCCACATTTTGGGCAGTTGATTTTGTGTTCTGCAATAAAATCTTGCATTTGTTCGTTTGTCATTGTGTCTGGGTTAATATCAAGACCATGTTTTTTTGCATAGTCATCAATTAAATTATCTGCTCTTTCTCTGGTTTTACATTCTTTACAATCCATTTTTGGATCAGAAAAGCTTGCTGTGTGACCACTTGCATCCCAAACACGGCTATTCATTAAAATAGCGGCATCAACACCAAAGCTGTTATCGTTTTGTTGAACAAAACGTTTCCACCAGTTGCGTTTTATATTGTTTTTAACTTCTACGCCAACAGGGCCATAATCCCAAGTGTTTCCCATTCCACCATAAATTTCGGATCCTTGAAAAATTATTCCGCGGTTTTTGCATAGGTTAACTAGTTTTTCCATTGTTAAGTTTGCCATAATTTTGCCTCTTAAAATATATTTTTATTTATTTGTCCCTAAATTATATCAAACTAAATAGTAAAATACAATTAAGTAATTAAAAAATGTTTTAATAAATACTATTAATTATTAATAAATTTATGCTAAAATTAGATTAGACTTAATAAAAAGCAAAATTAATAAAATTATTTGGAGTAATAATGGCAACCAAAAAAAGAACCACTAAAAATCCAAAACTTAATAAAGATCAAATTTCAATTGATGAGGTTGTTTCAGCAAAAAAGCCAACAAAAAAATTGTCGGCCGAAGAAAAAGCTAAACAAGCTGAAATGATTAAGGAAGAAATAAAAAAAGAATCCGAGCAAAAAAATGCTGAGGTTGAAGTTAAAGTTGAGGCTAATAAGGAACAACCAGCAAACAAAACTGAAACAAAAAAGGCATCAACAAAAAAAGCTAAAACAAAACCTGAACCAAAAATAAAAGAGGTTGAACAGCCAGTTGTTGAAGCGGAGGTTGAAGAACAACAATCAACTAAGCCTGCACTTAAAAAACCAAGAGTGTTAAGCAAGGAAGAAGTTAATCCAAAACTAAAAAAAGAAGAAGAACGCAAAAAGAAAAACGTTAAAAAACGTAAAATCGATTCGCTTGAAGATGTTGTTCGTTTTGAACCTAATATTAAAAAAGGATTAACTGATGAACAAGTTGCTTCCAGAATTGAAAGCAAATTAACAAACAGGGTTGAAAACAAAAACGTTAAAACTTATAAGGCAATTTTCTTTTCAAATATTTGCACATTCTTTAACTTAGTGTGCATTTCGGTGGCAG
>CALDPW010000122.1 GCA_937911885.1 uncultured Clostridia bacterium
ATCATTGTACTTATCTCCCTCTACACAGAAAATACCACTAAACACAACTGGTTTAACTTCTTTATAACCAGGCAATGGCTCACAAGCTTCATTAGTTGCTAATGTTATAGTATCACCAACTCTGGTTTCGGAAACATTTTTAATACTTGCACAAATATAACCAACATCACCAGCCAATAATTGATTTTTACTTTGAGGCTTTGGTTGAAAAATTCCAACCTCGGTAACATCATAAACTTTGCCAGTAGTCATAAATTTGATTTTATCATTTGGTTTAACTGCACCATCAACAATACGAACCAAACAAACGGCGCCTTTAAAGTTATCGTAATAACTATCAAAAATTAGTGCACGAAGTGGAGCATCTTCACTTCCTGATGGAGGTGGAACAAGTTCAACAACCTGTTTTAAAACATCTTCAATATTAGTTCCTTCCTTTGCACTAACAGCTGGAGCATTATCTGCAGGAATACCAATAATATCTTCAATTTCTGCCCTTGCAACATCAACCTGAGCCGATGGTAAATCAATTTTATTAATTACAGGAACAATTTCAAGATTATTATCAATAGCCAAATATGCATTAGCTAGAGTTTGAGCCTCAACACCTTGTGTTGCATCAACAATTAATATTGCACCTTCGCAAGCAGCCAAAGATCTACTTACTTCGTAAGTAAAATCCACATGCCCTGGGGTATCTATTAAATTAAGTTCGTAATCAACACCATTGTAATTATATTTCATTTTTGTTGGTGTTAATTTTATGGTAATGCCACGCTCGCGTTCAATATCCATTGAATCCAGAACTTGTTCGCTTAGGTCACGCTTTTGCATTGTTCCAGTAAATTCAATTAATCTATCTGCAAGTGTACTTTTGCCATGATCAATATGTGCAACAATACAAAAATTGCGAATATGTTTTTGCCTATCTGACACAGATTTCTCCTTAAAGATATAATTTTCGTTAATTATTATATCAAATAAATAGCATAACTTAAAACATTTAAAACACTTATTTTATTAAGTTTTTTGCCAAAAACCCATAAAAATATTAAAAATAAGCACTAAAAATTAACAAATTAATGCTAATATTTGCTAAATGGTTATTATTTTGTTATTATTTAATAAGTATATTATTAGAATTTTACTTATTTTTTTGTTATTTATAAGGAATAATTATGGATATTTTTGAAAGTTGGATTGTTACAACCCCTATTGCAAGATATGGCCTAACAACCGAAGATTACCCAGAAAACACAACAGCAGCAATAGAAAACGCTGTTAAAAACAACTGCCCTATAATGCTTAGTGCTCAAAGCCTAGATGATGGAACAATTATTTGTTATCCATATAAAAATCTTTCGGCACTTACAAGTGGCAATGGCTATGTTCAAACATTATCGTTTGCTGATGTTAAAGATTTAAAAATTTCAAATACTCAATATGGTATTATAACATTAGAAGAGGCTCTACAAATAATTGATAGCAAAGTTCCAGTTATGATCAATATTTTTAACGAAGGACAAATTGGAAAAGTTGAAGCAACAATTTATGATCTTATTAAAAACTACGAATCACCTGTTGCTATTGTATCAGCTAATCCCGACACTGTAATTTGGTTTAAAGAAAACGCTAGCAATATTTTACGTGGCATTAGAAGTGGAAAATTTGAATCAAAAACCTATGGTAGTTACAAAACCAAAAAGTTAGCAAAATTAAAATACACTACCGAATGTCAACCAGACTTTATTTTATATAATGCTTGCGATTTACCTAACAGATTTGTTAAAAAATATAACTTTTTGCCAATTATTGCATACAATGTTAGAAACGAAGTTGAATATTTGCATGCTGTTAGATATTGCGACAATGTAGTTTGCACAGGATTTATACCAAGTATTTAAGCAAAAAGACCACAATTTAGTGGTCTTTTTTTTAAATATTTTCAGCCAAGAACATATTTTTAAACTTTTCGTTATTTTCAAACAAATAATCAAATGTTCCTTCGTCAATAATGTTTCCTTCATCTAAAAAGAAAATTTTATCTACATTTTTAATTGTTGATAATCTATGTGCAACAATAACAATTGTGCTTTTACCCTTTAAATTATCAATACTACGTTTGATGTTTTCTTGCGCAAAGTTATCAAGTGAACTTGTGCTTTCATCAAAAATAATAATTCCAGAATTACGCAACAATGCACGAGCAATTGCCAAACGTTGTTTTTGACCACCGCTTAGCTTAACTCCACGTTCACCAACTTTTGTATCAATACCTTTAGCCAAAGTTTGAATAAAATCATCAAAAGATGCATCTTTTATCGCCTTGTTTATTTCCTCGATTGTAGCATCTTTTTTTGCTAATAATAAATTTTCTTTTATAGTCATATCAAAAATGTAAGGAAATTGATTTACAAGTGAAATAGAATTGCGAAGAGATTGTTTGGTTAGTTCATTAATATTAATTCCATCAATTAAAACCTCGCCGCCATCTACTTCATACATTTTAGACATTAAATTTAATATGGTAGATTTACCACTACCCGATTTTCCTACAAACGCAACAGTTGTGTTTGGTTGAATTGTGAAATTTAGATTTTCAAAAATTTTATTAGTTGAAACAACTTTACGTTTTTGTTTGGTTTTTGTTTTAGTAATATTCTCTTCAGATTCTTCATCTGGTTTTTCATATTCAACATATGAGTAGCTAACATTGTTAAATTTAATTTCACCTTTAACATTTTCAAGTTCAACACTACCAAAACACTCACAAACAAATTCATCATCATTAAACAATGCAAACATTCTGTCGGAACAAATTTTAACTTCTGATAATTTTGTTGTTATGTTGCCAATTTGCCAAATTAAACCATAAAGTTCGTTATTGTTAGAATAAACAATCATAAAAGATGCAAAAGTTAACATTGCTTTATCAAGCAAAACAACGCCTAAAACCAACATAATTAACGAAATTGTTTCAATAATAAAGTTACGACTTGACCAAAAGTTCATATCGGTAACATCTGTTTTGTAGTTAACCCTTTTGTAGTCGTCATAATATTTTTTTGAAACTTCGCTTAGTTTTTGTTCAAGACCAATTGCTTTACCACTTGTTTTTGCAATAGAATGCATGTTTTTACCATCACTTGCAATACAGTTTACTGCAAGACGCATATTACAACGATAATCAGTTTGGTAAGTACCATCACTAGCAAATACTAAAATATTTTGTAATTTTCTAGTTAATGTACAAATAACTTGTTTAATTTCTTCATGAGCAGACATAGCCGCATTACTAGCCTTAGTTAATAAAGCGATTTCTTCAACTGCATTTTCACTAGAAACTCTAGTAGGGTTACAAATTTTATCAACTTCTTTTTCTGATCCTTTACCAAATAATATATTTACTTTTGCCGCAAAATATCTTCTAATGATTTCTTGAGTACAAGCTTTTAAGACAGTTTCTTCATCTTCTATACAAAAGCCAACCATATTAACTCCCATATCAGTTGGTGATTTATAAGGGCAAGTTCCAAATATTTTTT
>CALDPW010000123.1 GCA_937911885.1 uncultured Clostridia bacterium
AATGCAACTTCTGGTTCAATCATCCAAAACTCACTAGCATGGCGAGTGGTGTTGCTGTTTTCGCTACGGAATGTTGGCCCAAATGTATAAATTTTTGAAAAAGCTAGTGCCAAAGCTTCGCCTTCTAATTGACCTGTTGGAGTTAAGAAAACAGGTTTTCCAAAAAAGTCGTTTTCGGGGGTTGCGTTTTCCATTGCTTTTTTATTGTAAACATTGTGTGTTGTTACTCTAAACACATCCGAACCACCTTCGCAGTCTGCCCCAGTGATTATTGGAGTGTTAACATAAACAAAACCATTTTCGTTAAAGAATTTGTGAATTGCAAAAGCCGCTTGGCTTCTTACTCTAAACACAGAGTTAAACAAGTTTGTTCTAGGACGCAAATAAGCAATTTCACGCAAGAATTCAACACTGTGACGCTTTTTTTGTAAAGGATATTCTGCATCGGTTTCGCATAAAACTTCAACAACAGTTGCATGAACCTCAAATGGTTGTTTGTTGTTTGGAGTTAACACAATTTTTCCGTTGATTAGCACCGAACTTCCGGTGTTAAGTTTTGCAACTTGTGCATAGTTTTTAATATCTGCATTAACAACAACTTGCAAACTTTTAAAGCATGTTCCATCGGTAACATCTAAAAACGCAAAAGTTTTTAGATCACGAGAACTTTTAATCCATCCACCAACTACTATTGTTTGGTTAACATATTGTTCAACATTTTCGTAAATTTTTTTAATATCTAATTTTTCCATTATTTCCTCGATTATGGAGCTATTCTGTTTGGTCCACGGAATAAGAACTCAACTTCTTTAATACTTGCAATATTTAACAATAACATTGTAATACGGTCTAAACCTAAACCAAATCCACCATGTGGAGGGCAACCATATTTAAAGAATTGCAAATAAAATTCAACGTCTTTTCCTAATCCTTTTTCGTCGGCTTGTTGTTTTAATACTTCAAATCTGTGTTCACGTTGAGCACCAGTTGTAATTTCAACACCACGCCAAATTAAGTCGTATCCTTGTGGAATATCGTCTTTGCGCATATGATAGAATGCACGTTTATCCTTTGGATAGTCGGTTATAAACATAAATTCGTGATTAAATTTATCTTTTGCCAATTTGTAAACAAGTTTTTCAGCCTCGGTTGATAAGTCTAATTTATCTTCCTCGGTTGTTTGATAACCATATTTAACAATTTCTTTGTAAACATCAGCAAGTTTCATGCGTGGGAAAGGTTTTGTTGGAATAATAACTTCGGTTCCAAACACTTCCTTAATAATTTCGCCATATTGTTCACTAACTTTTGTTAATGCATATATTAACAAATCCTCTTCCATGCTCATAACATCTTCGTATGATTTAATATAGCTAAATTCAATATCAAATCCTGAAAATTCGGTTGCATGACGATTGGTGTAGCTTTGTTCTGCTCTAAACACAGGGCCACTTTCAAAAATACGTTCAAAACCAGCAGCCATTGCCATTTGTTTGTAGAATTGTGGGCTTTGAGCCAAATATGCTTTGCGATCAAAATATTTAACTTCAAAAACATCCGATCCACTTTCACTAGCAGCTGCAATCAATTTTGGTGTGTGAATTTCAATAAAGTTTTGTTTAACCAAAAATTCACGCATTGCATTTGTGAAGCAACTTTGAATTTTAAAAATTAACACGTTGCGTTCGCTACGAAGATCTACCCAACGATAGTCTAAACGGCTATCAATATTGGCGTTATCCATAATTGGTAATGCTTCGGCATGAGATAAAACCTCAACGCTATCTGGAATAAACTCAATTCCACCCATTTTAACATATTCGCTAAGCATAGGTGTTCCTTCAACAGTTACAACACTGTTAGCAATTGTTCCTTTTAACGCTTCAACAATGTGAGGCATTTTTTCTTTTTCGATTGTTACTTGAATTTTTCCTGTAATATCTCTAACAATCAAAAAGATCATATATTTTGAATCTCTAATTTTTTCAACCCAACCCATAATTTGGCTTTTGGTTTCTGGTTTTAAGTTTGCTATGTAGGTTCTTTCCATGTTATACCTCTTTTTTTATTTTTTACTAAAAAACCCCTTAACGCATTTAAGGGGTTTTGTTTTTGCTTTAAGTAAGGATTTGTTCCCAAAAAAATGCATAATAAAGCAGAATTTATTAAAAAATCGCTTTAAACTCCTTACAAAATAAATTTTATACTTAATAATTTATTTAGTCAATTATTATAAATAATAATTATACTTATTTTGTTAACATTCCTAAGTTTTCAATAGCCTTTTCGCTTGCTTTGCTTTGCATGAAAATTGCTTTATCTTGTTCGGGTGTTAAGTCAAAACGATTTTCTTTTATTGCCTTATATAATTTTAAATTTATTGTGTCCATATTTTTTAATATTGTTGTTGCTTGCTTTGCATTCATAAAGTGAATGTAGGTTTTAAAATCGGCAAATGCACTAAAAATCATTTTTGAAATGTCAAAATCTGATGGAACAGAATATCCTTCGCTTTGTTTTGCTAAATCCACAAACCAAAAGCCTGTTTTTTTATCAAACAAAAAATTTTCGGATCGGGTTACATCAATTGAAACACCGTTTTCGATTAATGTTTTAAAATCTTTAACAAATTTTTTATAAACATCAACATTGGCTTCTTTTAATTGCTTTTGCATTGCAATATTATAAATTGCCATTGCCCTGCCAATTGCATCACGTTCGTATGGTTGAATTTTATCCTCACTAGCCAATGCTTCGGCCGAATCGTTGTTATCTAAAACACCAGTTTTAAATGTAATTGCCCTTGCTGTTGAAGGATAAAATACACTTAAAATTGTTCCTTTTGCTCTTTCTTGCATTTGATAAAAATGATGAGCGCCCTTGTAGTAAGCAAATATATCGGGAGTATTAATATCAAATTTTTGTTTTAATGAATGAATTAAAGTTTGCTTTTCATTAAAAGCTTTAACTAAACGATCAATAACCTCGGGAGTAAAATCAATTTTGCTAATGTTTTTTAACACTACGTGATTACTAAACATATAGCAATATGAATATGTTCCCTTTGTATTAGGTTTAACTTCTTTATGCCTAATCTCTCGCAAATACTTGTTTAATATTAAATTAGTCTTAAAATCTGCAACAAATGAGTTTGTAACCATATTTCCCCTTATTTATTAGTATAATAATATCATAATTAACAGCCAATAACAAATACAAAAGAGGAGTTATTTTTATTGACAACTTGCCATTTTAAATGTTTAATTGTGAATAGGAGATAAAAAATGAGTAGCAATTTTTACACAACAAAAATTCAGTTGTTTACAAGTTATTTTGATTGTAATCACAACATTAAACCAACTGCTATTTTTAATATATTTCAGGACTTAGCATGTGTTCATGGAGAGCTTATAGGTGTTGGTTTTAACGAAATGTTACAAAAAAATTTGTATTGGGTTTTAACCCGTGTTAAATATGATATTTTAACCAACCCAAATGTTGATCAAGTTGTGGTTTTAGAAACTTGGCCATGCGAAAAAGGAAGAGTTGATTTTGATAGAGATTTTTTAATAAAAAATGAACAAGGAGAAATTTTAATTAAAGGCACTAGCAAATGGTGTGTTATTAACGCAACAACCCGAATGCTAGAACGCCCAACCCTTGTTAACTACACATGTGAATGTAGAAACGAAAAGGTATATGCTGATAAGTTTGTTAAAACCGAAGTTTGTGAAAAGTTTGAACCAGCTAATTACGAACACATTGTTTCATTTAGCGAAATTGATCATAACCAGCACTTAAACAATGTTAACTATGCCACATATGTAACCAACACACTTAAAAATATTGCATTTAATCATTTGCAAATCAACTTTATTAGCGAATGTAAATTAAACGATAAAATTAGCGTTTGCTATATTAAAAACCAAAATAACGAATATGTTATTTCGGGCTATGTTAACAACACATTAAAATTTACTGCGCTTGCAAAATAAAAAAACACCCAAACGGGAGTTTTTTACATGTGTTTTGAATGGAATTCGGTTAAAGCGCTTTGCGCAACTTGTTTTTTTGATAAGTCCATATCGTAAACAGTTGGCATATAAATAATACAGTCCGAACTAATAACACTTCCTTTTTTAACAATTCTGCCATCTAGGAAAGTTCGAGTTGCAACTTCATATTTTAAGCACATTTTTTGTTGGTTATATTCCCTACCTTTTTGCTCTAAAATATCTTGCAACAATTGTAGTTTTTCGCCGTAATCAGTTTGTGAAGTTAAGCGAGGTGTTTTTTTGGTTGTTACATACGTAAATCCCTTTGATAACAAATAATCATACATTGTTTGATCATTTTTTAAACTAAGCTTTAAAATTTGTTTTGTTATTGGTTGTGTGTGGTCCAAATTTTTTACTTGTTTATCCGGAAACATTGCTTCCAATTTTTTTAATAAATATTGTTCATTAATAATTGCTTTTTTTATTGGATGTCCATCATAGCTATACCCCAAAGCTTCAAAAGCATCGGCAACCTCTGGCAATGTGCCTTCTGGAAAATATTCTCTCAAATGCTTTACTCGCATATATAGTTGTGGATTTAATTTTTCTAATCCACTAGCATCTGTTTTTCCTTTTAACACAATAGCTAAATCTCGTTTTAAAACTTTAATATAGTTTGAAACAGGTATAACCGATTTTGTGAAATGATATTTGGTAAACAGTGTTAAATATTCGGCAGGTGAACAACCAAAAGTATCAGCCTTAGATTTTAATGTGTTATAATCGGCAGTTCCTCTAATTTTATCAATGCAGTTATTTGAATCGGCATACTTTGAAAGTAAAGCATCTAGCCCTTCGAATTGCGATGGATAAAATCCACACAAACTCATAAATTGAGGATAACTTATTTTAACACCTTTTTTATTTTCGCTTTCTAAAAAGTGTTTAACCGAATTGTAAAATGGATATTCTTTAACATTTTGTTTATCAAACTTTCCACCATTTTTAACATATTCGCAAATTTCGGAATAAACACGATCAAATGTTAGTTTTTGATGTTTTGCAACAGGTTGATATCCAAGCAAAACATAAACTTTATCCTTGCTAAATAAGTGTTGTTGCAAAAGCTCGGGATTATCTTTATATTTTAATCTAACCTCACGATTTTTTCGTGTTACATACGATTTTATTGCTATATCAAACGGCAACTTGCTATCGGTTAACTTTCCACCACTTTTTAAGTAGTCGGCAATCATTTGACCAATTACAAGCAATTGTTTATCTAATTGTTGATCCATAATTTCTCCAAATTTTTATCATAATTATTTTAAACCACAATATTTGAGTTGTCAATATTGATACCAATTAAAAAAACACCCTATCAAACGATAAAGTGTTTTATTTTATTTTTTTAATACAGAATATTTTAAGTGTAAATTTGGAGTAGCAGTTAAACTTAAATCTGCCAAACCTTCACCCGAAATAATGTTGTTATATCCTTCACATGCAATCATTGCTGCATTATCGGTACACAACACCATTGGTGGAAACAACACAGTTATTCCTTCGGCATTACCTGCTTCGGTAAGTTGGCTGCGTAAATAACTATTTGCTGCAACACCACCTGCAACGGCTAATGTTTTTAGTTTAAACTTTTTGCACGCCCTAATGCTTTTATCAACCAACGCTTTTACTGCTTCGTGTTGAAATGAAGCACAAACGTCGGCAACATTTGGTTGAGTGTTGTGTTGTTTAAGATTGTGCAAATAATTTATAACAGCTGTTTTTAAACCAGAGTAACTAAAATTAAAACTATTTTTTAAAACATCCTTTTTGACAAAAACTATATTGTTTGTGCCAAGTTTTGCTGTTTTATCAACAATTGGCCCACCAGGATATCCTAAACCTAAAACCTTGGCAACCTTATCGTAAGCCTCGCCAATAGCATCATCAACGGTTGAACCAATTAGTGTGTTTGATACATAATCATCAACCCTAACAATTGCAGTGTGTCCACCCGAAACAACCAAACTAATAAAAGGAGGTTTTAATTCAGGTGTTGCAATATAGTTTGCACTAATGTGCCCTTTAATGTGGTTTACTTTAATTAATGGAATGTTTAATGCATAGGCTAGTGACTTTGCAAAATTAACACCAACCATTAATGCACCCATTAATCCTGCGCCATAGGTTACAGCAATTGCATCAATTTGTTTTAATTCAATATTTGCTTTTTGCAAACTTTCGTTAAGAACATTGTTGATACACATTAAGTGATTACGGCTAGCAACTTCGGGCACAACACCACCAAAGCGAGAGTGAATATCTATTTGGCTTGCAATAACATTGCTTAAAACCTCTCTGCCATTTTTTACAACGGCAATACTGGTTTCGTCGCAACTACTTTCGATTCCCAAAACATAAACATCTTGCGTTTTATGGTTTTTTACTAAATTATTAAATTTT
>CALDPW010000124.1 GCA_937911885.1 uncultured Clostridia bacterium
ATGACGGAAGAACAGTCATGACTAATCCGTGTAAGGTGGTGAGAAGTTGCTAAGTAATAAAGATAAAAGATTCAAACAATATGTCGGAACGAAAGGAGAGGATGCCGCGGCAGGACTCCTTAGGGATAAAGGATATAACATTTTAAGACGCAATTATTCGGTACATAACGTGGGCGAGATAGATATAATCGCTGAAAAAGACAGTGATATACACATATTTGAAGTCAGAACCAGACGCAATCTCGGAAGTTTCCCTGACTCTGCAGAATCTGTAATGCATAAAAAACGGAACAGGGTAATGAGGACAGCAGAGAGATTCGTTAATGAGAACGAACTGTTCGACCGGAACATCGTATTCGAGGTGATAAGGGTCACCCACGATGCGCAAGGTAATATACTCAGGATTGATTTTGTGCCATTTTGATGTGCAAAGTGCCGAATTTGATACAAAATGCATTTTTGATGATTAGAAATGCCATTTTGACAAGTTTTGTTTATTGCTTTAATTAAGCAATAGACTATAATTGGTGAGGTTTTGGGACAGAACCACTATGTCAAAAATGCAAGATTTAATTTTCGAAATTTCAAATATTGAACTAATTATACCATATTCCACGCCATTTGTCAATAAAAATCTATAAAAAAATAACTTCTACAGTTTTTTACCTTTTAAGCAATAACAACATAAAATACTAGTAGCTGCCACCCACTACAAGTTGGTTTGACAACCTTGTTTAAATTTGGTATACTCTCTCTCGGAGAAAATTTATTTTATATGACGAATAGAAGAAAAATACTAAAAAAATTAAAAAAGAACGCTGCCATAAAAGAGGCAACAACGCTGGATTATAACGAAGATGGTTCAGTAAAAATTTATGTAGGATTAAAGGAAGCTAGTGATTTCTTTTCACCTCACGCTTACTTAACTTACGAGTTTATTAACACTAACGTTGAAGATTATATTAAAAAATATGAATCAACAATTCCAATTGAAAAAGATGTTTCTGTTGATATTTACACCGAAACACCAACCACACATGATGAAAAGAAACGTATTAGACGTGCATTAAAACGACACTATGCCGAAAACATTGTTTCAACCGAAAAAACATATAAGCGCGAAACTCGCCTAGGTTTTACATTTAGCCTTATTGGTGTGTTTATTATTTTGCTAGAAGCTTTGCTATACGCTTTTATTAACAACTTCTTTTTAGACACTTTACTAGCTGTTGTTGGTTGGTTGTTTTTGTGGGATGGATTAGAACATCTTGTTTATGACCGAGCATCAATAAAACACAAGTTAATACGACAATATCGCATACTTAATGCAAAAGTTCACGTTAGACAATATAGTAAAAAAATTCAACGTGAATATGGTTTGGATGAAGAATACGATGAAGATTAAAAAAAGGATCAATTATGATCCTTTTTTTATATGTATGAAAAATCTAATTGAACTAATCCCATGCCAACAAGCTTAATATAACTAACACCCTCTAACGAAAATTGCATTGTTGTGTTTGAAACAACTTGCGCAATGTTTCCAAGCGAATTATAACACTCAATTTGAATATGTTTATTAGTCTTTAATTTTAGATTGTTATATGGCAAATCCAATAATGCCAATTGGTTTCGAGCAGAATCAATATTGATATATAAATCCTTATAAACAACATTAAAATCGCCCCTAAAATCTTCAGCAATACTCATATTAAAATACCAATTAAACTTATTAGTATTAGCAAACATCTCGTATCTATTACCAGTAGCATATTCAACAAATGTATCGTTGCCACTTAACACATTGCGGCAATCACCTAATTGTTGTTCAGTTAAATAAAAATCATTAAATAAATCATTGTTGTTATAATACTCTTTTAATAATGCTTTTAGTGTTTCCAAATTGCTAGTAGCAAATCTAGCATCCTGCATCCAGCCACAAAAATCGTCATATTTATAATCTAAATAAGCATAAAATCTTGCGCCTGCTTCATATTGCGAATTTGCGCCATATTGATCCCTGCTTAAATTTAACAAATCATCTTCAAAACTATAAAAATGCATTGTTGATTTTAAAACAGGAATGTTATAAACAACCTCCTCACCTCTTCCAATATAGGTTTGCAACTCTGGTTTTGTTTGACTGATGGTTTTTGCTGTTAAATATTCCATATACTGAGCAAAGCCCTCTGTTAATGTTCCGTTGTAAGATAAGCCCCCAACTTGGCTATGATCCAATGCATGAGCAAGTTCATGTGGAAACGCAGTTGATTGTGTCATAAATAAAGCATACGAATTCATATAAATAGTTCTACCAGCACAAGAAGGATAATTTGTGTTGTTTAATTCAATGGTAATTTTGGGTTCAAAGGTTAATCCTGAACATTGTTGTTGAATATCATAAATTTCTTCAATTTTTTGTTTGTAATCAGCATGAACAAAGGTGTTTGCTTCAATTTTAATTACAAAGTGAGCAGTGTGTTCAACAGTTGCAGCTGAATAAAAATTAACCCTATCAAAATTGTTGCTATTAAACACTTCACTGTTTGCTTGTTTAACATTGTAATCAACATAATAATCATAATTGTTGTAGTTGATTTTTAATTTTTTAACCCCAGTAGTGGATGTGTTAAAATTACTAACCATTGCCTCGGTTACTGGCACATTAGTTTTTGTTATATATCCATTTTTGTTTTCGCAAAATTCAATGCTTGCACCTTGTAAATTAATTGGTTCATTAACATAATAAGTTAAAAACATGTTTTTAACCATGGATATACAATTAAATCTTGAATCATTAATATTTTCAACCACATAATAACAAAATTCTTTAACACAATCATCAATCTTAACTTGTGCATATTTTTTACCAATAGTTTGGGTGTTAAAATGTTTCAAATGTTCAGTTGTTAACTTTACTGTATTTTTTTGATTGTTATTATATTTCAAAATAAGAGACTCGTCGCCATACAAGCCCGAATTTTTAACATAAATTCTATTTTCAAAATTAACGCTGCTTATGCTGCGAACTTTGTTGGTTTGCGATGGTGTGTTAGAGCTATCACTAGGAGTTTCATCAACAGGTGGGCTGCTTGGTGGCTCATCATGCTTAGAAAAAACACCAAGCCCAAACAAAACACCAAATATGCTTGATATCGATATTACAACTATTAAACAAATTACAATAATCTTATTTTTCTTTGACATAAATTTTCCTTTCAATTTAGTATAACACACATTTTTTTTAACAAACAAACCAAATAAGCACTTATATGTTACACCCACAAATAAATTGTAATAATTGATTTTTAATAATTATCATGCTATACTACAAAACGTAATATGTTTCCGTAGCTCAGTAGGATAGAGCGTTCCCCTCCTAAGGGAAAGGCCGTGCGTTCGACTCGCACCGGGAACACCAAAAAAGAACGACGAAATTGTCGTTCTTTTTATTTTATAAATTAACCCAAATTATGGCACCATTAGGATGTTTGTATTTTCGTGGATTTTCATATCTTTGTGCATTGGTAATAACCCATGCATAAGTTTTGTTATAAGGAAGAGTTTCAACGTTTGTTATATTGTGTTTGGCTATGTTTAAACGATAATCATCAATATTAAGTGGCAAACAATCAACAAGCTCGCAACAGCCCACAACCAATCCACTGCCACTTTGTATTAATTCTATTTGTCCTCTAATGTGTGTTTTACTGCCTCGAATTTCCCATGTTTTTTTTCCATCCAAAATATAATCAATCCAAGGTTGTTTAATAATTAATGCTTTCATATTTTTATTGTAACATAATTTTTATTACATTAAAAAGCAACATTTTAATAATTAACAAAAAAGAACGATAGCAATATCGTTCTATTTATCTTTTTCGGTATGTTTTAACCAATTAACTTCGGTTTTAAATTGTTTACCATTTAAATATGATAATTTTGAATCGCCAAAATTTAAAATTAATTTTTCAGCTGTTAAACATTGTTTTTTTAGCGCAAACTTTTTGTTTGTTTCTTTGTCACCATATTTTTCATCCCCAATTATTGGATGCCCCACAAATGCCATGTGTGCCCTAATTTGATGTGTTCTGCCAGTTGGAATTTGTATGGATAAAAGCGATGTTGAATTATATTCTTCCACAACGTTATAAATTGTGGTTATTGGCTTTGTGTTTTCTCCTTTGCAATCAAACACAAACACCTGCGAATTGTTAGCGTCTTTTTTTAAATGTGCATTTAATGTTTGGCTTTTTATATTAAATTTACCTTTAACCCAAGCAACATATTGTTTTGTTATGGATTTTTGCTTAAAAGCGTCCAAAATAATGTTTAGCGATGTTTCATTTTTTGCAAGCAACACCAAACCTTCGGTGTTTATATCAATGCGATGACACGCATAAACAATGGTTCCTTCCTGCTTTAAAATGTTTATTAAGTCATTATCGTTTCCAATAACTTCAACACCAGTAGGTTTTGATACTATTAAAATATTATCATCTTCAAACACCCTAACAATTTTAGGCTTAAAACTTTCAAAATCAACATAAACCTGAATATTGTCGCCAACAAACACTTCACAATCTTTGTTGGTGCGCTTTCCGTTAATTTTAATATCCTTTTTACGCAAAGTTTTTAAAACCAAATTATAGTTTAATTGGGGAAACTGTTTTAAAACACTTTTAATTAAACTTGTGTTTGATTGACTAACATATTGTTGCATTAATTATTTCCTCTTAAATCAATCATTGTTGCATTGTTGTTTTCAATTTTTATATCATTTATCAAATCAAAATAACAATTGCTTACTTTTGTTCTTCTAATGTTAAATTTGTGTCCACGTTCGTTAGTATAATCTAGCCCAGGCTTAAATTTACAATTTTTACAATCATCATAATTAAATGTTGTTTTATATGGACAATGTGTAAATGTCATTAATGATGGATATCCACTATATGTTAAACAATTATTAACCTGCACACTCAAATCTGATTCAATACTTTTTACAACATCACTAACACCCAATTGGTTTAGCGCAAACGCTGTAATGTTGTTAGTTACATTTAATGGATAATTTGCAACCACATTATATCCCAAACTTAAATAATACAAGCCATATATGTTGTTAGCAACCAGCCCAACATTTTTATTTAAACTATTAACAACCATATCAACAACAGCCAAATCATTAGACCTGGCAACCAATGGCAACATTACAAACAACTTATGATTTTTATATTGTTCCATTAATTTATCTATTGATTGTTTGTTAAATACTGTTGGCGCTAATACCACATTAGCACTGCTTGGCACCATGTATGTTTGCTTATCATCAACAATATAATAGGTTTTGTGAGCAAACTTTGTTTTGCTATTTAATAGTTTGTTATATTCATCAGCATTAAATATTACATTTGGACAATTGCTTTCAAAATTTTCAATTATTTTTTCTTCCAACATCAGCACTGCACTGCGACGCATTTCGTTTATTACAGACTTTGGAATAAAAACATTTTCAAGTTCGCAGTCAAAATTGCTTAACTCAAAATTAGTATCGTTAAAACGATTAACACTATCATAAATTTGTTGTTGTGTTGCAGGAGAATTTTTAGCAGCTGCACAAACATCTGGTGATTCCACAGAGCAACAAATATTGTTATACGATAAAGTTAAAACAGCTTTTTTGTTTGTTTTTGACACAAAGTGTGCACCAATTGGCAATTTTAAGCTTTTTGATAACAATTTTTGTTCATTTAAATTATCTAGTGTTAAAAACACTTCGGCGCCACTTTGAGTTTTTGTTTTGCTAAACACCTCAAAAATATTATTTGCAATCTTGTTAGAATTGCCAACACCCATACTGCATTCAACACCATTAAAAACAAATTTTAAACCATCACCACACGATGGAGTGTAGTTGTTAACCTTTATTGTTATTTTGTTTAAAAATTTCTTTATATAATATAGGCGCAGATGTAAAAGCATTTTCTTTTAAGGAGGAGAATCACAATGAATCATAAGGAACGTATAGATGCTGTTATAATGGATCCACCAAGAAGTGGTAGTGATGAGAAATTTATTAAATCTGTGCTTAAATTATTACCTGAAAAAGTTATTTATATTTCTTGTAATCCTAAGACTCAAGTAACAGATTTAAAACTTTTGATGGAAAAATATGAGATAAGTTTTATTCAACCAGTTGATATGTTCCCACATACAGCTCATGTTGAAAATATTGTGTGTTTAAATATAAAATAATCAGTGAGGTGTAATATGCCGGAATTTTTTGAAATATTAATGATTTTATGTTTTGGTTTTTCTTGGCCAATTTCTATATACAAAACATTAAAAGTAAAAACTGCAGCAGGTAAAAGTCCAGTATTTATTAGTTTAATTATTACTGGGTATGTATTTGGTATAATTAGTAAAATTTTATCGGGAAACATAGGGATTGCTTTTATATTTTATTGTATAAATTTATGTATGACATCTTTGGATTTAATTTTACAATTATATTACCGAAAAAAGAATGCCTAAAAAATGGGTGATAATATGTTAGACTTTATAAAAGGGAATATAAGAATAAAATTGGCTTCTACTCAAGAAGAACTTGAAAAAATGTATCGTTTAAGATATTTTGATTTATTATTAAATTATAATAGTAATAATATAAGAGAAGAAGAAAAAGATAAAGATGCTTATGATGATGTATGTGATCATATAATAGCAATAGATATAGATACTAATGATGTGGTTGGTACGTATCGTTTAATTAAGAAAAGCCATTTATTGGATAAATTGCCTTTCTTAACAGAATCAGAGTTTGATTTAACTCCACTTAAAAAATATGAGTTACTAGAACTTGGAAGAGCAGTTGTAAAAGAAGATTATCGTAATGGAGCGGTTATTAGTCTTTTATGGAGTGGTATTATTAGATATGCTATTGAAGAAAAAATTGAATATATGATAGGAACTGCATCTTTTCATGGTATAGATGAAACGCCATATGTAAAATCTTTAGCCTATTTATATCACAATCATTTATCATCTCCTGATATTTTATGTAAAGTTAACCAAAATTCTTGTATAGATATTAGTAAATTAGAATATAATGAAGAAGATGATTACAAACAAAATATGCCGCCACTTGTAAAAGGATATATTAGATTAGGTGCTACTATTGGTGATGGTGCTTTTATAGATTTAGATTTTAATAGTATTGATGTATTAATAGTATTAAAGATTAGTGAAATTAATCAACGATATTTAAAACGATATTTGTAATAATAGGTGTTGTATGAAAATACAAATTATAGGATATAGTGGTAGTGGAAAATCAACGCTGGCTAAAAAATTAGGTATTTTTTATGATATTCCATATCTGCACTTAGATAATGTTAATTTCTATGGAGATTGGCAAGTAAGAAGTGTGGAAGAAAAAAATGAAATTGTTGATGATTTTTTATCTAAAAATAGTAGTTGGGTTATTGATGGAAATTATAGTGTTGTATCACCTAGAAGATTTGAAGAGTCTGATATTACTATTTATTTAGCATATAATCGTGTGTATTGTTATTTTAAGTGCAAAAAGCGTTATAAGATGTATAAAAATACATCAAGAGAAAGTTGTCCATGTAAAGAAAAGTTTGATAAAGAATTTAAAAAATGGATTTTATATGGTAGTCGTACTAAAAAAAGACGTATGCAGTATATGATTAATTTAAATAAAACAAATGGTAAAAAATTAATATTTAAAAATGTTAAACAGTTAAATGAATGGTTATTAAATATTGGATATAAAGAAAAATAGGGTGAATTGTTATTATAAATAAAAAAGGAGTTTAAACTCCTTTTTTATTTGCTTTTATTGAATACGTTTACATTTGTTTTTTTAAGAAAAAAAGTTGACAGATTAAATTGATAGTGATATAATGGTTGTATCCTAAAAGTTAAAATAAAATATGACTTTAATATACAAGATA
>CALDPW010000125.1 GCA_937911885.1 uncultured Clostridia bacterium
TTATTGAATTTTTGTGGTCCCATCCACCCAAATAAAGAAGTTCCACCCATTGGGCACATAACAATACGGTTTTTAATTTCGCAATTGCCTATTTTCCAAGGGGTAAAAAGGGGTTCAAATTTTTTATCCATATTTTCTCCTATTTATTTTTGTTAATTTAAATTTAATGGATTTTGCCGATTTTGTCAATCAACTTAATATATAATAATATATTAAAACAAAAAAGCGCCATTATACAGGTGCTTTTTTGTTAGTTTGTGTTAAATTAAAATTTAAATTTAGTTCGTTATTAAAACTTATTAGTTGTCCGTTTTTTAATCCTTCTAACGCCATTTGTTGTGCATTTTGCACATTAACTTTGCTAATAGGGAAGTGTGTTGTTTTGCAAGCCAATAATTGGCAGTGGTTTAAAAGAGGGGTTATATTATCAATTTGGTTAATGCCTAACACTTGTGATGGATTGTGTATGTTTACCGGTTTGGTTGATATCCACTCTTCGCCAAAAGTAAATAGTGGACCATTTTGTGAATTGCTTATTTTTACTTGTGGCATAAATTGTTCGGGATTTAAGTAATATGTATAGGCTGGTTTAATTAATCTAAGTTCTCCACGATCCATATATAGGTTATTTGCTGTTGGCAAAATAACAATATCATTCATTGAAATCATTCCATTGTTACCACATCGAGCAGCATATCTATTTTCTTGGTCGGTTGAAGATGTTGCAAACAAAAAATTTCCCACTTGTGTTAAATACATGTTTTCACGATTTTTTGATGGAATAATTGTTCCACCTTCAAAATCTGATGGTGCCATTAGTGTTGTGTGGCTTAGAGTGTGATTGTTTGTTATTGCAGCCTGTTGTAATTCTAGCTGTAATTGTTTTTGTAGTTCAAACACAGGTTGAGCCAATTTGCGTATTTGGGCAATTAAAACCTCGGTATTGTTAACATCCAAATTTAACTTATCTGCTGCAGTTTTTTTAACATAATTAATAAACTCGTTATAATTGATAAGCGCTTGATTTTGTTGTTCTGGGCGAGCAATTGTTAATTTTGTTTGTTGAATTAAAAATTCTTGATATCCAAATGCGCACATGATGCTTATTGGATTTGTTTGTTTTAAAGCTTGCAACTTATTATTAAATTTATTTATTATTTGTTCAAAATAAGATGTCATAACTTGCTCCTTATATAAATATTATAACATATATTAAGGGTAGTAACAATATTAACAATAAAATGATTCAACTTGCATATAAATAAAATGGGAGGGGCTATGAAATATAATGATTATCCATTGCCTGATGATAAGGTTATTGAAATGTTGAGTGAACAATACAAAAAAGAACAAAAAGTGTGTCTGCTTAGTTATAACGAACAAAAAGAAATGCTTAACGATGTTTATTATAATATTGATTTGTGTAATAGCTATTTAAATATTTTAAAAAGATATGGGGCAAAAAGTGTTGAAGCAGCAATAAAAGATACATTATGCAATTTGGATGAACTATCAAAATTGGGAATTATGCCAGCAGTTAAACCGCAAGTTAATAAAAAACTTAATCAGCAAACATGCTTTTTTGAATATTTAAAATGTGAAATGGCCGTGTTAAAAACATTGTTGTATTTGATTTTTTTAGATAATCTTAGCTTTAATAAACAAGCATTAATAAGCATAGCAAACACTCGAATCGCAATTGCAAGCAGTGGGTTAGAATAGTAAAAAAACAAACAATTAAGGCTATTGTTTTTAATGTTTTTACAATATTCGTTTGTGCAAATTAACCAATTTTTGTGAACTCGGGGCTAAGTGTTGGCGATATGCTGTTAAATTTTTAAAAAAAGTTAAAAAAAAGTGTTGACTGTAAAAAGTGTATATAGTAAACTAGCAGTGCGCTCAACCGAAAGGGGTGCGCAAGAACAATGACAAGTGAATAGATATTTGTACCAAGATTAGATAAGGTTTTTAAAGACCTGTCGATTTTGAAGAGTTTTAAACACAAATACGAACTTTACGAAGTAATAATCGTTAGCATAAGTTCGAGTTAAGAATTAAACATAAGAGTTTGATCCTGGCTCAGGACGAACGCTGGCGGCGTGCTTAACACATGCAA
>CALDPW010000126.1 GCA_937911885.1 uncultured Clostridia bacterium
TGTTAATTCCTGCGCCCGAACAATTTTCGCATCTACCACCAGAAACATTAAAACTAAACCTACCAGCAGAATATCCTCGTTCCTTAGCGTCAATAGTTTTGCTAAATAATTCACGAATATCAGTAAACAAATTAGTATAAGTAGCAGGATTACTACGTGGAGTTCTACCAATTGGGCTTTGATCAATATTAATAACTTTATCAAAATTTTCTAAGCCCAAAATTTTGTTATATTTACCCTCTGTTAAAAAGCTTTTGTTAATTTTATTACTAGCTGCAGGATACAAAATTTCGTTAATCAAGCTACTTTTACCACTTCCCGAAACACCAGTTACAGCTGTAATAACCCCAACAGGAATTTTAACATCAATATTTTTTAAGTTGTTTTGATTTGCACCTTTAATTTCAATAAAATTATTATTTATTTTTCTTCTAACCTGTGGAACTTCAATTTTAAGCTCACCACTCAAATACTTTCCAGTAACACTATTTTTGCATTTTATAATATCATCAACCGAACCACAAGCAACAACTTCACCACCATGAACACCTGCATATGGTCCAATATCAACAACATAATCAGCGCTTCTAATAGTATCTTCATCATGCTCAACAACAATAACTGTGTTATCTAAATCACGCAAATTAGTTAAGGTTTTAATAAGTTTGTTATTATCACGTTGATGCAAGCCAATGCTAGGTTCATCTAAAATATATAACACACCTGTTAAACCACTTCCAATTTGAGTAGCAAGTCTAATACGTTGTGCCTCACCACCACTTAAAGTACTAGCTGTTCGGCTTAAAGTTAAATATCCCAAACCAACATTAACCAAAAAGTTAAGTCTTGCATTAATTTCTTTTAAAATAGGTGTTGCAATTTGTTGTTGTGTTTCATTTAAAGTTAAAGTGTTAAAAAACTCTTTAATTTTTACCACCGACATATCTGTTAGTTCAATAATATTTAAATTGTTTATTTTAACATTTAACGCCTCTGGTTTTAATCTTTTTCCATGACACGATTCACAATCAACTTCGGTTAAATATTTGCCAAGCTCAGCCTTTGCAAACTCCGAATTTGTTTCCCTATATCTGCGTTCAAGATTTGGAATAACACCTTCAAACTTCATTTTGGTTGTTATTTGTTCACCCTTAAACTTATAAGTAACATCTAATTTTTCACCTTTTGTGCCATATAAAATGGTATCTAAAAAATCTTTTGGCAAATCTTTTATTGGCATAGATAAATCAACACCAAATTTTTCTGCTGCGGCTTTAAAAAACATTG
>CALDPW010000127.1 GCA_937911885.1 uncultured Clostridia bacterium
TCAAGCAGAACAAGCAGACAACAATAAAAATGGCGATGACGAAATTATTGTTGAAGATGGCGATAAAAAATAATAAAGAGAGAAAATTTTAGTGGCAAACAAAAATTATTATGATATTTTAGGAGTTGATAAAAATGCTAGTGCCGACGACATTAAAAGTGCCTATAGGCAACTAGCAAAAAAATATCATCCCGATATTAATAAATCGGCAGATGCACCTGAAAAATTTAAAGAAATAAACGAAGCTTACGAAGTTTTGTCCGATCCAAACAAAAAAAGCAACTATGATAATTATGGTAGTGCTGATGGCCCTAATCCTAACGACTTTTTTGGTGGAGCTGGTGGTGGGGGCTTTAACTTTGGTGGCTTTGAAGATTTGTTTAATATGTTTGGTGGTGGGTTTGGTGGTTCGGCCAGACAACAATCAACAGCAGTAAATGGTGAAGATATTGCATTAAAAATGACATTATCTTTTGAAGAAGCTGTTTTTGGTTGTGAAAAAGAAGTTAATGTTAACAAAATTGAACGTTGTGAACATTGTTCAGGCACTGGCGCTAAACATGGAACTCAGTTTACAACTTGTAACGAATGTAATGGTTCTGGTTATGTAAAATATACTGAACAATCAATGTTTGGCCGCATTGTTAGAACAGGTGTGTGTAAAACCTGTAATGGCACTGGTAAAAAGATTTTGGAAAAATGTTCAGAATGTGGTGGTGATGGATATAACAGAGTTAACAAAACAATTAACATCAAAATTCCAGCAGGAATTAGTGATGGCCAAGTGTTAACAATGCGCAATGCTGGTAATGCAGGCTTGCGTGGCGGTAGTAACGGCGATTTGCAAATTTTAGTTAATGTTAAACCTCACAAAATGTTGGTTCGTGATGGATATGATTTAAATATTAAAGTTTATGTTCCTTTTTATACTTTAATTATTGGTGGCGAAGTTGAGGTTCCACTTCCAAAAGGAACAACAACAATCAAAATTCCGGAACTAACACAAAGTAACACCGTGTTTAAATTAAAAGGAAAAGGTATTAAAAATTTAAATTCTTCTAATTACGGTAATGTTAATGTTACAATTGTTGGCGAAGCACCAAAAAGTTTATCTAAACAAGAAAAAACCATTTTAAATTCGCTTGCTGATAGCTTTGAAAATTCAAGCTTTTCAAGATATAAAAATTATTTAAAAGATATTGATAATTTAAAATAATGTGGCAAATACCACATTATTTTTTTATTTGCATTTTTTGTTTAAAAATTGTTAATCTTGTGTTAAAATTAAGGCATATGAAAACATTTTTTATAGAAAGTAAAAATTTTAATAATAATCAAGTTTTTGTTGATGGCGAAGAACATAATCATTTAAAAAATGTGCTTCGTTTAAAGCCTGGCGATAATGTTAAGGTTGTGTGTGGTGATAAGTTTGATTATTTTTGCACTATTGATCAAATTAACAAAAATAATAGTGTTTTAATAATCGATTCAAAGCAGGTTAATACTGCAAATCCAAAGGCTAATTTAACAGCGTATGTAGCACTTATTAAAAACGATAAAATGAGCCTAATTATTCAAAAATTAACCGAATTAGGTGTTAGTAACATTGTTCCATTTGAAAGTAGATATACAGTTATTAAAGATCAAAAAAACAAATATGAAAAATTGCAACAAATTTCTAATCAAAGCATTAAGCAGTGTGGTCGTAGCATTCCAGCAACAATAATGCCAACAATAAATATTTCTAACATAAATATTAGTGATCATGATATCGTATTGTTTGCAAACGAAAGTGAACAAAAGGTTATGCTAAATCAAGTTATACCAAATGCAGATAGTAATGTTGCTATAATAATTGGTCCCGAAGGTGGTTTTACCGAGGATGAAAAAAACATGCTTATTAATAAAGGTGCAAAAAGCATTAGCCTTGGCAACCGTATTTTAAGAGCAGAAACAGCAGCTATTATGCTAACCACATTAGTATTAAATATTTTAGGGGAGTTTTAGTGTTATGCAAAATCAAAAAAATGCCCCAATAAAGGTTAGTTTAATAAATCTTGGTTGCAAGGTTAACAAGTATGAACTTGATTGTATGGCTAACATATTATCAAATAACGGATATCAAGTTTGTTTTGAACAGGTTTATGCTGATTACTATGTTTTAGCAACTTGTGCTGTTACTAACGAGGCTGAAAAAAAGTCTCGCCAACATATTGCTAAATTGGCAAAGCTTAATCCAAATGCAAAAATTATTGTTTGTGGCTGTGCTAGTCAAAACAATGCCGAACAATTTAAAAAACAAAATGTTATTGCAGTTATTGGAAACGAAGGGAAAGATCACATTTTAGATTTGCTTAATGGAAATAATTTTAAACCATACGAAGTGGGATTAAACTATAATAATAATGTTAGTTGCCCATATAAAACCCAAACACGTGCATACTTAAAAGTTCAGGATGGTTGCAACAACTTTTGCTCATATTGTTTAATTCCTTATTTGCGTGGCAGAAATGGTTGC
>CALDPW010000128.1 GCA_937911885.1 uncultured Clostridia bacterium
CATTTGCACCACAGTGTGGTTGAACATTTGCGTGGTCGCAGCCAAATAGTTGTTTTAGGCGATTAATAGCCAAATTTTCAACCACATCAATGTTTTCACATCCACCATAGTAACGTTTGCCAGGATATCCCTCGGCATATTTGTTAGTAAAGCAACAAGCCATAGCTTCGCTAACGGCAGGACTAACATAGTTTTCGCTTGCAATAAGTTCCAAACCATCATGTTGTCTAACCTTTTCTTTTTCGATTGCTTTAAAAACTTGCATATCGGTTTGTTGTAGTGTTTTTTTCATGTTTTTTCTCCTTTGGTTTATTTTTGAAAAAACTAATAAAAGAAATGATGTTAACCCACAATATTTATTAAGTTTTTTATATTGAACTAATTGTAACAAAACAAAAAACAATTATCAAATGTTTAAAAAACAGCTTTTTAAAATTGGTTATAACCACTATAATTTTAACAATTTTTTTGTTTTAGTTTATATATTTTTTTAGTTATGTTAAACTTATGATATAAAGGGAATTTTTCTTATGATTTTAGATGGAAAAAAATATTCGCAAAAGTTAAAAGATCAAGTAAAACTTGAAGTTGATAGTTTAATAGCAAGTGGTTTAAAAGCTCCAACCCTAGCAGTGGTTATTGTTGGAACCGATGCTCCAAGCCAAATTTATGTTAAAAACAAAAAAAATGCTTGCGCTTATTGTGGCATTAATAGTGTGTCGGTTGAGTTGCCAGAATCAATAACTCAACAACAACTCGAAAATAAATTATGTGAACTAAATAACAATAAAGATATTAACGGAATTTTGTTGCAATTGCCTTTGCCAAAAGGCTTTGACGATAGAAGAGCTCTAAACTGTATTGATCCATTAAAAGATGTTGATGGTTTAACAAATTTAAGTTTGGGTAGGCTTACTGCAATGGAGCAGGGGCTAACAGCTTGCACACCAACAGGTGTTATAAGTTTGTTAAAAGAATATAATGTTGATTTGGTGGGTAAAGACGTTGTAATAATAAATCGTAGTTTGTTGGTTGGAAAACCATTAAGCCAACTAATGTTAAACGAAAATGCAACAGTTACGGTTTGTCACAGCAAAACAAAAAATTTAAAATTTTATACTAAACATGCCGATATTGTTATTTCGGCAGTTGGCAAAAAGAATTTTTTAACAGCCGATATGGTTAAAAAAGGTTGTGTGGTGGTGGATGTTGCCATTGTGAGAACCGAAAGTGGAATTTGTGGCGATGCTGATTTTGAAAATGTTGGCAAAAAGGCAAAGTTAATAACACCAGTTCCGGGTGGGGTTGGACCATTAACAATTGCTACACTAATGCAAAACACATTAAAGGCTTATAAAATTCAAAATAACATAAAATAAAAAACACGCTTTTAGCGTGCTTTTTTTAAATTCCTAACAATGCAGTTGCAATTAGGAAATAACTAATTATTGAAATGCAATCAAGCAGAGTTGTTATAACTGGTGATGCCATAATTGCAGGGTCTAGTTTAAGTTTTTTTGCTAAAATTGGTAGCAATCCACCAATTAATTTTGCCATAAAAATAACAATTATGGTGGTTAGAGCAACAACCAATGCAAGCATTGGATTTCCACATCTAAACCATGTTACAAAAAAGTTGATAATTGATAACACAACACCACAAATTAATGCAACCTTTGATTCTTTAAACATAACCTTAAAATAATCTTTAAGTTTAATTTCGTCTAGTGCAAGGCCACGAATAACAAGTGTTGCAGCTTGTGATCCACAGTTTCCACCTGTTCCCATAAGCATTGGAATAAAGCTTACAAGGGCAGGTATTGCTACAAATGCAGCTTCAAAATGTGAAATGATTGCTCCTGTTATTAGTGACGAAATGGTTAAAAATAACAACCAAACAATTCTCTTTTTTGAATGTGAAAATGCTGATGTTTTTAAATAAGATTCATCGGTAGGCGAAATAGCAGCCATTTTTTGCATATCTTCGGTTGCTTCTTCTTTAACAATTTCTAAAATATCATCGCCAGTAACAATTCCAACCAAACGTTGCTCGTTATCCAAAATAGGCAAAGCATAAAAACCATATTTGGTAAACATGTTTCCAATTTCTTCTTGATCGGTTAATGTGTTTGCGCTAATAACATTGGTTTCCATAATGTCTTGCAATTTTTTATCTGCTGGTGCAATAAGCAATTCTCTAATACTTACAACACCTTGTAATTTACGGCGTTCGTCGGTGATATAAATTGTGTAAACAGTTTCACTATCATCGGCTTTTTTTCTAATTTTATCAAAAGCTTCACTTACGGTTAAGTTGCTTTTTAAATCAATAAATTCGGTTGTCATAATGCTACCTGCGCTGTTATCTGGGTAGCTAAGCAGTTGGTTAATTTGGTTGCGAGTTGTTGTGTTGCAATTTTTTAAAACACGTTTAACAACATTTGCAGG
>CALDPW010000129.1 GCA_937911885.1 uncultured Clostridia bacterium
CAACGTGGTAATATTGCACAGATTTGTAATAGAAAACAAAAAAGCTTATTTGGAAAATATGTTTTAAGACATCCTTATGACGATGAGTTTAAAAAGGAATAAAAACAACTTTTTTTATTTCTTAAATATTTTATTGTATATTGATTTAAGTTTAATCTAAAATTTGTTTGCCCTAGCAAATGGAACAACGTTCACACACCGATTTAAGCCCCATATTTACTTAATTTGGCGAGGGTGCGAATTGGCACTATCCCGCCACAACACCCACTCGTGCCGTTATGGCATGGGTGGTTTTTTGTTTTTAATAATAACTTTATATGTTATAATTAATTTATGATAAAAGATTATGATATTAATAAATTTGAACAATTTAATAATTCAAAAAATAAGGAAAAAATTATAACTTTTCACAAAGAGCGAACTGCTTTTATTATTTTAGATAATAAAGTTGTGTATTTAAAAAATAGCGAACTATCGCATTTGCAATGGGCAGAAAGTTTGGGTATTGATGAAACAACATTTAATTCTTTAACAAGGGGGTATATTTTAAATAATAATATTGTTTTTTACAAAGGAAATTTTGACTTCGACCAACAAGTAATAAACCATGCTAACAAATTTGCAAAACAAATTTTAAATGATTGTTTGCTTAAAACTGCAAAAGTATATGCAGGGGTTATTATTGGCGAAATTGGAACCATATATCTGCCTAATAAACATTTGTTTAATTTATAAATAAATTTGTTTACATCAAAAACATATCCACTCGTGTTATTATGGCACGGGTGGGTTTTTGTTTTTATGGTTAAACATTAATTTGATTGCATTATGCTTACTATATATTTTTTAAAGCGTAATTTGATTTTTAAATTTTTATAAATTTGATAATATATAAATATGAAAAAGTTTAAACTAATCTTTATTGAAATAACCAATATATGCAACCTTAATTGCTCATTTTGTCCTAAAAACAACCGCCCTAAAAAATTTATGAGTTTACAGGAGTTTGATGCAATTACCGATCAAATTGCTCCCCTAACAAACACTATTTGTTTGCATCTTATGGGAGAACCTTTATTGCATCCAAACTTAAAAGAGATATTTGAAATTTGTAACAAAAAAAATTTGAGTGTGTATTTAACAACAAACGGCACACTTATTAAACAAAATTTTGATCTATTAAAATCTGGTTGCGCAAAAAGAATATCAGTTAGCTTACACAGTTTTGAAGCCAACAGCAATGCTGGTTCGTTAGATAACTATTTAGATGATGTGTTGTGTTGCTGCAAACAAATTGCAGATAATAGCAAAACATATATCGAATTTAGATTGTGGAATGAAACAACCAACATAAACGCAAAAAACACATTAAACAAAAATATAATTGAAAAAATAAACAAAACCTTTAACACAAACATAGTTCCACAAAGCACACAACAAAACTTAAACATAACCAACTCGGTTTACATAAGTTTTGCAAATGCTTTTGAGTGGCCAATTAGCACCGAAAACAAACAAAAAAATAGTGCAAAATTCTGCTATGCGTTGCGTTCGCATTTTGGAATTTTGTGTGATGGAACTGTTGTTGCTTGTTGTTTAGATAATGAAGGAAAGCTTGCGCTTGGCAATATTTTTAAGGATAAAATAGCTGATATCCTAAACACTCCGAGAGCTCAAAACATTTATAAAGGATTTACCGATAGAAATGTTACAGAAGAATTTTGTAAAACATGCACTTATGCAAATAAATTCCTTGGTTAAACCATATTAAAACGCAATATTGATTGCACCATTAAAAACAATAGCA
>CALDPW010000130.1 GCA_937911885.1 uncultured Clostridia bacterium
TAGACCTTAATAAAGCTATCAACGGTGGTGGTAGTAAAAAAGGTGGCGGTGGAAGTAAGAAGGGCGGTGGCGGTAGAAAAGGTGGTGGAAGTTCCGCTAGTAAAGCCGCTAAAGAACATGAAGACGCTTGGCTCGAAGCCTTTAAAAACGAACAGAAAGCCCTTAAACACAAACTTGAATTAGATGAAATAACTCAATATGAATATTATCAAAGACTTAAAGAACTTAATGAAAAATATTTTAGTGATATTATTAATGTTAAGTTTACTGCTAAAATGGAAAGTCAATTAGACGAGGTGGCAGAGCACGATATTGATTGGCGTGATATGGTTAACAACTTTTATACAGATTTTTCAAAGTTGTTATATGCTGCCGATAAAGATAGCTTAAAATTTAAAATGCCTCCAAAACAAACCGATATTGATTGCCCAAATTGTGGAAGCAAAATGGTAATAAGAGCTGGTAGATATGGTGAGTTTTTAGCTTGTTCTAATTATCCAAAATGTCACCATGTTCAACAATTGGTTAATCAAGTAGCATCTTGTCCAAAATGTGGAAAACCAGTTTATGAACGTAAATCCAAAAAGGGTAAAGTATTTTATGGATGTTCTGATTATCCAACCTGTGATTTTATTAGTTGGGAAATTCCAGTTGATAATAAAAAATGTCCAAAATGCTCATCGTTTATTACAAAAAAATTAGTATATGGCAAAATGAGATACAAATGTTCAAATGAACAATGTGATTTTGTGTATATAAAAGAAAAAAACGAAAAAAATAGCGAAACAAATAATGAAGAAACAAAATAATAATTTTGAAGTTAATATAATTGGTGCAGGCCTTGCAGGTTGTGAGGCTTGCTATCAACTTTTAAAGCGTGGTGTTAAAGTTAATTTATACGAAATGAAACCAAAAAAATTCACACCGGCACATAAAAATTCTAATTTTTGTGAATTAGTTTGCTCTAATTCATTAAAATCAAACGACATTACAACTGCTGGTGGTTTGTTAAAAGAAGAAATGCGTAAGCTTGATAGTTTGGTGATAGGTGTGGCAGATTTGGTTAAAGTGCCAGCTGGTAGCGCTTTGGCTGTTGATAGAGAATTATTTAGCCAAAATTTAACTCAAAAGCTTAAACAATTTAAAAATTTAACCATTTATGAAACCGAAGTTGAATCTTTTGATACATCGTTGCCAACAATAGTAGCATCTGGTCCGTTAACAAGCGAACCTCTTTCTAAATTTTTGCAACAATTGTTTAATCAAGAATATTTATATTTTTTTGATGCAATTGCTCCAATTGTTAGCTATGAATCAATTGATTTTAATAGTGCATTTATTGCTGATAGATATGATAAGGGAACGGGAGATTATATTAATTGCCCATTAAACAAGGAAGAATATTTGCAATTTTATAATGCGCTAATCAATGCTGAAATTGTTCAACTTAAAGATTTTGAAAATTCAAAAGTTTTTGAAGGTTGCATGCCTGTTGAGGTGTTAGCAAAAAGAGGAGAGGATTCACTTAGATATGGACCATTAAAACCAGTTGGTTTAACTGATCCAAAAACTGGAAGATATCCTTATGCTTGTGTGCAACTTCGTCGCGAAACTAACAATTTAGATATGTTTAACATGGTTGGATTTCAAACAAACTTAACCTTTGCAGAACAAAAACGAGTGTTTAGTTTAATTCCAGCATTAAAAAATGCCGACTTTTTACGTTATGGAGTTATGCATCGCAACACTTTTATTAATGCTCCACAAATTATTAACGAATATTATCAAACAAAACAACATCCAAATATTTTTATTGCTGGTCAGCTTAGTGGTGTTGAAGGTTATATTGAAAGCATTTCAAGTGGGCTTGTTTGTGGTATAAATATGTTTAATTATTTAAACAATTTGCCACTAATTAATTTTGGTTGCAAAACAATGATTGGGGCGTTGGTTAACTACATAGCTCATGCTGAACAAAAACATTTTCAACCAATGGGCTCAAACATGGGGCTTGTTAATGCTGAATCTGTAAAAATTAAAGATAAAAAACAAAAATATACTTTTCTTTCAAATTTGGCTTTAAACGAATTAGATAAAATAATAAAGCAAAATAACATTTTAGGAGATTGTGATGGAACAATTTAGAGCAACAACAATTGTGGCTGTTAAAAAAGATGGAAAAACAGCTCTTGCTGGCGATGGACAAGTAACACTAGATAAAGTTGTGTCAAAGGGTAATGCTCGCAAGGTTCGCCGCATTTTTAATGATAAAGTTGTAATAGGTTTTGCTGGTGGAGCAGCCGATGCTTTTGCACTAGAAAATCGTTTTGAAGAATTGCTGCAAAAATTTAGTGGCAATCTAATGCGTAGTGCAGTAGAACTAGCAATTAGTTTTAGAGATGATAAATTTCGCAAACTTGAAGCATTTATGATTGTTGCAGATAAAAACAATTTGTTAATGGTTTCGGGTAATGGCGATATTATTGAACCTGAAAATGGAGTTTTAGCTATTGGCTCTGGTGGTAGCTTTGCACAAGCTGCTGCATTGGCATTGCTTCAAAATACAGATTTGTCTGCTGCCGAAATTGCAACAAAAGCAATTAACATTGCAGCTGA
>CALDPW010000131.1 GCA_937911885.1 uncultured Clostridia bacterium
CTAAAATACATATTATAAAATGCCAAAAGTTATATTGAAATAAAAATATTTATATGTTAGAATTACTAATGGAAATTTATAAAAATGTATTATAAAAAATAAATAAATAATAAATTTAGGAGGTAAATAATGAGAGATTATTTAGAAATTGACGAAGTAAAAGCTTTAGAAGTATTAGATTCTAGAGGAAATCCAACAGTTCAAGTTGAGGTTGTTGCTGGAAAACAATCAAAGGCACAATTAAAACTAAAACAAGACTTTTATGCGTTGTTAAAAAAGGGAGATAATCAACAAATTAGTATTAAGTATGATATTAAAAATAATATAAAAGCCCCAGCAAAAAGTGGAGATAAAGTTGGCGTGGCAATTGTGGTAAATCAAGGCAAAATTATTGGAGAGGTTGATGTGGTTTTATGTGATGATATATTAAATCAAACCTTTGGTGATATAGTTTACAAAATTGTTAATAATTGGTCGATATAATAAATTAACAACCTATCAAATAGGTTGTTTTTTATTTAAGTTATTTAAATATATTTATTTGCAAAAAATAGGCATATAATATATACTAAATAAGTATAAAAATATATTAATAAAGGAATTTTATGTTAAATTTTGTTGGACAATTAACAGGTTCAGAATTTATATGCGCAGGATTGTCGTTAATCTTGGTTTTAATAATATCATTACCATTGCACGAACTTGGCCATGCGTTTGCAGCCTATAAAAATGGTGATCAAACACCAAAGGCAATGGGTAGATTAACATTAAATCCTTTTGCCCATTTAGATCCTATTGGAATGGCTTGCTGTGTATTTTTTGGATTTGGTTGGGCAAGGCCAGTTGAAATAAATCCATTACAATTTAGAAATTATAAAAAGGGTTTGTTTTTAACATCTATTGCAGGTGTTTGCGTTAATTTAATATTGGCGTTTATTGGCTGTGGATTATATTATGGAACACTAAAAATAATTTTAACAACTGGTGTTGCAATAGAATCAAATATGTTTTTGTTGTTTGTTTATTACTTTACTTATTTTTTGTTTCAAATAAACATTTGCTTATTTATTTTTAATCTATTGCCTATATATCCACTTGATGGATTTAATGCCATTTCAGTATTTACAAAATATGAAAATAAGTTTGTAAATTTTATGCGTCAATATGGTAATATCATTTTAATTATTTTATTAGTGTTTGGAGATAGTTTATTATTTTGGTTATGCTCTTGGGTGGGTTGGCCAATTGAAATGCTTTGGAGTTTAATTCTTTAATGGAAGAACAAATTGATGAAATTACTTCGTTAACCAACGAAGAACAACTTAATACCGAAAATGATGGTTCATTAACTTTTAAATTAGATAATTTTGAAGGACCTCTTGATTTGCTATTGCATTTAATTAAGCAAAGCAAAATGGAGATTGAAAATGTTGAACTTTCTAAAATTACTGAACAATATTTAGAAATTATGAATTCGTTACCTGAGCTTGATATGGAAAAGGCAAGTGATTTTATTGCTGTTGCGGCTACTTTAATTGAAATAAAATCAAAAGCTTTGCTTCCAAAACTTATTGAGGAAGAAGATTCTGATGAAGAAGATCCTGAATCATTGTTATTACAACGTTTGCAAGAATACAAATTGTTTAAGGAAACTAGCGAAAAACTTAAAGAATATGAAAACGTTGCAAGATTTTATAAAGCTCCCGAGGAAGAGGCAAATAAATTTAGAGTTGTTTTAAAAGATATGAGTTTAGATTTGCTGTTAAATGCTTTTGCTAATGTATTAACAAGATCATTTACAGAAGAAAAAAACAACGAGCCAAAACAAATTGAAAAAGAAAAATTTACGGTTTCGGGTAAAATTGCCTCAATTAAGGATGCATTACTTATTAGAAGACAATTAAAGTTTAGTGAATTGTTTAGGGCTAGTATTTCACGAGACGAAATTATAACAACATTTATGGCTTTGCTTGAATTATTAAAATTGCAAGAAATTACTTGTGTTCAAGATGGGGCTTTTAATGATATTGATATTTATAAAGTAGATAACAACGAGGAAAATAATGGATAATTTAGATAAAATAATCGAAAGCATTTTATTTGTTGCTGGTGATGGTGTTGAATATTTTGATATTGCCGACAAATTAAATGTATCAGTTGAAGATGTTGAAAAGGCAATTGAAAATCTTAAACTAGAACACGAAAACAGCAATTCTGGTATTCAAATTATAACTTTTAATAAAAAAGCACAATTATGTTCTAATCCAAACTATGCCGATCAAGTTGCCGAAGTTTTAAATCCAATAAAGGAAAAAGCGTTAACAAAAGCTGTTATGGAAACAGCTGCTATCATAGCTTACAAACAACCAATAACTCGTTTAGAAATTGAACAAGTTAGAGGTGTTAATTCCGACTATGCAATAAACAACTTAATCGAAAATAAGCTTATTGAAGTTGTTGGTCGTAAAGACGCTATAGGAAAGCCTTTAATGTTTGGAACAACAGATGAGTTTTTAAAAAGATTTTCACTTAATTCGTTACAAGATCTTCCGGATTATGATGAATTAATGGAAAGAATTGAAGTAATAAAAGCTCCTCAAAACAATGCATTGTTTGATTATTCAAACATTAATGATGATAACGAAAATAAAGAAAATTCACAAAACAACGAAAATAGCGTTGAAAACAAAGAAAACACAGTTGTTAATGATTTATTAACTGCTTTAAATAGCGAAGAAGAAATTGAAGAACAAGCTTAAAAAATAATGCATGCCATGCATTATTTTTTTTATTTTTTCAAATACTAAAATTGTGAATATTTTTTATATTATTTTGGCAAGTATTATATTAATTTTTACTTTAACATTATTAATAACTATAAATATTGAATACGATTTAATAAACAATGAAGGAAAAGTAAAAGTAAAGTTATATAAACTAATTGTTGTGTTTGTGAGTGATATAACCATATCGGATAGTTATTTAAACTTTAACAAAAAAAACAAAAAAGTAATAAAATTAAAAATTGATTTACATGATGATAAGTTTATGTTTGTAAATGATATTCAAACATATTTAAAACATAAAATGTTTCCAGTAGAGGTTTATTTGGGTGGGGTTATTGCTTTTGAAAACCCTTTTATTTGTAGCATTATAACAACAATTACTAATGTTGGTGTAAATGTTTTTTTATCTAAAATAAAAAATGCATCACAACATATTATTATTGAAAATAACATTCAAATTGGATACCGACAAAACATGTTAAAATTTAATTTGCAAATGTCAAGCATTATAAGTTTGTATGATTTTGTTTGGGCAATACTTAAAGCTTTTAAAACAAAGGTGATTAGAAATGAAAAAACAAAACGATCAAAACAAAGCTCAAGAAATTAATGATTTGTTAAATAATGCAATGATAAATTTAAAGAAAGCTATTGATATAAACACAGTTATTGGTGAACCATATTTAACTAATGATGGCACAACAATTGTGCCAGTTAGTAGAATATATGTTGGAATTGTTAGTGGTGGTGGAGAAATTAATAGTAGCAAAAAAAATCACAATTGCTTAAATTATCCATTTGCTGGTGCATCAGGCTCAGGATTTACGGTTGTTCCAATGGGCTTTTTAACCATATGTAATGGAGTAACAACTTTTGTTTCAACCGAAGTTGATAAAACATCGGAAAAACTAATAGAAATGACAAATCGAACACTTAAAATAATTTTAGAAAATTTAAAAAAGGATAAACTATGAAGAAATTTAATTATACTGTATTTTTGCTTATATTATTGTGTTTTATTGTTAATCCATTAAAAATAAATCAGGTTAACGCATTAAGCACTTATAAAGGCATGTGTGTGTTGGAGGGTAACACATTAACAGTGTTGGATGAATTTAATGCACATAAAAAATTGGCAATGGCTAGCACTACCAAAATAATAACAGCAATTGTTACAATAGAAAAAGAAATGGAAGAAAGAGGAAAAGAGGTAAGCTTTGAGATAAGCATTTCCAGAAAAAACGGAAAAACTTTAAGATTTCCAATGTGGTAAGTGATTGGATAACAGAAAGTCCGCGGCACTTTTGGCGTATGGCTGCGGTGATAGAAAGAGCCCTGTTCTGCGACAGGGCTTTTTGAATAGGGACAGGAGAGGAGGTGCAGAAGATGAAATCTGCTTCTGATCAGGTAAACCCAAAGATGCATGAGGAGAGTGTCCGTGAAATATGCCGGCTGGCGCAAGGCTGTTTGCGGGAAGCAGACTTCTTTGAAGTCATCTATCGGGCCGGCACAGAGCTGCTGAAAGCGGCGGATCAGGTGCTGGCTGAGGGGCGGACAGGAATGGCGAACAGGGCGCAAATGCAGTATGCAAAGAATATTGTGGGCGCGTCGGTCAAGCGGCTGGAAATTACCAAAGCGTATTTTGCGACGGAATGGAAAGGTTGCAATTATTTGGAATACAAGTTTGAAAAGTGATTTTACGGATGAACGTAACAGGGTATGTCAGCAGTATTGTCCGCGTTTTCGTTCCGGTCATGCAGGGCAACTCTCTGCTGCTGAAGGGGATGTGTTTCTGCGAAATGTATATTTTCGTG
>CALDPW010000132.1 GCA_937911885.1 uncultured Clostridia bacterium
CTTAGGAAACTTGCTTAATAGAACAATAGGAATGATAAATAAATATTTTGGTGGAGCACTTTCTAAAAAGCCATTAATAAGTTTTGCATATTCACAATCGCCATTAGCAACAATAAACTTAAATCCACCATTGTTAATATAGTTAATTTTGGTGTTAACATAATTTTGCATATTTTCAAAAAAGTCAACATGCTCATATGTTAAATTTGTGTATAGCATTGCCTCAGCATTTATTCCACACAACTTGTTTAATGCAATTGCATGTGCACTTGCTTCCATTATAACAACCTTAACCCCAAGGTTATACAACTGCTTAAAATAATAATGCAAGTCAATTGGATCGGGAGTTGTTAATCCGTAATATAATTGTTTATTGTCATAATATATTCCGTTTGTGCCAATTATTGCACATTTTATACCTGAAACATTAAAAATTGAATTTAGCACATATGTAGATGTGGTTTTTCCATTTGTGCCTGTTACCATAATAATTTTTAAATTATCACAACAACTATCATAAAAACATTTTGCAATAAGAGCCATTGCAACTCTAACATTATCAACAACAATTTGAATACAATCAATATTTAATTCACTCTCGGTAACAACTGCAATTGCACCATTATTAATTGCATCCACAACAAAAGTTTCCCCTTTGTTTGTTAATCCATTAATACAAAAAAACAAGTCACCTTTTGCAACATTTTTTGAATTATGGTTTAACCCTGTTATGTTTATATTTTTATAATTTATAAGTTTGGTTATATTTATGTTTTTTATTAAAACTTGTAATTCCATATTCACCACATAAAAATAATATTAATAGCATTTTAATATCAATTTTTTAAATATAGTATTGCAACTACAAATAAAGACAAAAAAAACATTGTCTAAAACATATTTTTCGACAATGTTTTAACTTTTTATGTATTTAATATAACAACTGCATTTTTATATAGTTTTTCGCCTGGTGGAGGTGTTTGTTCCAACACAACTTCACCCTCACCTGCTATTTCGCATTGCAATCCAAGTTGAGACAATATGTTAATAGCTTTTGTTAAACTTAACCCAACCAAGTTTGGCATTTCAATGTTTCGTTCCATTTTTTTAAGGTCACTTTCTAAATTGATTGGTTCGTCACCATTATATTCAATAATCCCTTTAAATATCAACTTGGCATATGGTGTTGCAACAATTGAGCCATAGTAGTTTCCAGCGCTAGGCTCATCTGCAATAACCAACACAACATACTTTGGCTTATCTGCTGGATAGCACCCAACAAACGATGATACATATTTAGGAACAATTTGTCCGTTTTCATATTTTTGACTAGTCCCCGTTTTTCCACTTACTCTATACCCGGGCATAAAAGCTTCAATAGCATTACCTTTTATTAGCACCTGCTCAAACATATACCTAATTGTTTCGCTTGTTTGTTCACTTATTGTTTTACTAATTACCGTTGGCAAGTTTCTACTAACTAAATTTCCATTAACATCGGTAACACTTTTTATAAAATATGGTTTCATTAAATTTCCACCATTTAACACACTACAAATTGCACTAATTAACTGAATTGGGCTAACAGCAATTGCTTGCCCAAATCCCATTCGAGCCAAATCCACCTTTTTAACGTTTTGCTTATTCATTAAAATACCACTTGCTTCACCAACAAAATCAACTCCAAGTTTTTCACCAAAACCAAATTTGTTAAAATACTCATACATTTTATTTGTTCCCAAACGCAAAGCTAAATCAACAAAAACACTATTACAACTATTACACAAGCCATCTGTCATTGTTTGGCTTCCGTGTCCAATTAACTTCCAGCATTTAATTTTTTCGCCATCAACAATTCGATATCCCGGATCATAAAAACCTTCGTTGGGTGTTGTAACTTTTTCTTGCAAAGCAGCAGCTGTTGTTAATACTTTAAAGGTTGAACCTGGTTCATAAACATCAACAATACTTAAATTTTTTACTGCATTTAACAATTCGTTAACATTGTTTCTGGGTGGATTATTTAAGTCGAAACTTGGCTTTGAACTCATTGCCAAAATTTCGCCAGTGTTTGGATCCATAACAATTGCTGTTGCTGTTTTGGGCTTTTGTTCGGCACACAAAGCAACAAGAGCTTGTTCAACAATTCTTTGAATATTAACATCAATGGTTAAGTTAACTTCACAACCATCAATTGCTGGAACATATGAACTTAATGTGTTATCAATTTTAACACCATGAACATCACTTTCTTCTAGTGCATACCCTTTTGTTCCTTTTAAGTATTTATCTGCATAAAGTTCAATTCCAGCCTGTCCAACATTATCAATTGTGGTAAAACCTAATACTTGTGTTAACAAATCACCATACGGATAATTTCGCTTGTTGTTTTCGCTTAACATAATTCCATCTAAATTTGCATCAATAATCTTTTTTGCAACCAAACTATCCACTTGCAATTTTATTAGCGACTCACTTACCAACACGTTGGTAACCTTGTTAAATGTTTGCTCATAATTTAACCCTATTAATTTGCTTAATAACATTGCAACTTTTACCGGTTCTTTAACCATACTGGCTCTAACATAAACATCATAACTTGAATAGCTTTCAGCCAAATTTATTCCATTAGTATCTGTTATTAATCCTCTTTTTGCATTTATGGGCAAATCTCTGGTCCACTGTTGTGCAGCTTTTGCTGTTAATGCCTTGCTATTTTTTAATTGAATTACTGCAAGCCTAACCACAATACCAAAAAAAATAGAGATTATAAGCAGAAACACTGCTAATAATCTCTTTTGTAAACTAAATATTGAATTGTTAAACAAATGTGTTATCCTCCAAACACATTGCTCACAAACGAACATAAGCCATCAAACCAATTTGTGTCGGCTTGAACTTGCGAAGTAGTTTGAACAGTTAAGTTTGGAATTTCGTAATAACCATTGGCTGCCATACTTGCATATTCACCACCAAAAGTTTCGGTTATTAATGCTTTAAGTTCTTCCTCACTCATACCACTAACTTGTGCTTGCAAACTGTTTAATGTGACTTCCGATTGAGCAACGTTTTCTTGCAACATTTTTATGCCAACATTAAGATCATTTATTACAAAAATATTATATATTGCTAAAAAAGCAAGCAAACAAGTAATAATAATTGCAGTTGTTAAATAAACTTTAACCTTAAAGCTTGGATTAACTTGAACATCTACTGCATTGTTTTTTACAATAGTTGTTTCTTTTTGTTCATCATTAAATGTAATTGAATCAAATTCGTTATATAAATCGTTAAGTTTTTTAGAGGTATATGATGTATCAAATTTGCTTAGTTGTTGCTCTACCGCAGCTTCCGACATATCAACACGGTCAGTTTCGGTTTCTTTTAAAATAACACGTTTTAAATTTGCCATAATAACCTCCTAAAAACATTATAATTTTTCAATAATTCTTAATTTTGCACTTGCACTACGTTTATTAATACTTAATTCCTGTTCGGTTGCTAAAATAGGCTTTTTGTTAATTAATTTAACTGTTGCCTTATGATTACAAACACAAAACGGAACACTTTTATCACAAATGCAATCGGTGCTTAGTTCTTTAAAAACATTTTTAACAATTCTATCTTCCAGGCTGTGGAATGTTATTATGCAAAGCCTTCCACCTTTGTTTAGAGCATTTGCCATATCTTTTATTACCACATCTAAATTATCAA
>CALDPW010000133.1 GCA_937911885.1 uncultured Clostridia bacterium
ATAATTTCACTTTTTCTTGTTTTGCAAATATCACAAACATCGTTATCAGTAAAATTTCCACACACAGAACAAAATTTAATTTTTTGTTTTGCTTCCACTAGCGACTCAGCAAAAAAGTTTACTTCATCTTCCGATAAATTAATTGCCGAATAAGCATAGCGTTCAGCTGTTTTACGACCAACACCAGGCAAAAATGTGAATGCGTTTATTAACTTTTGTAAACTTTCAATTTCGTCTTTCATATTACATCATGCCAAGCATATCAGGCTTTAATTCCTTTTCTAAGTCGTCAGCTTTTTTAATAGCTTCGTTAACACATGCCAAAACCATATCTTCAAGCATTTCAACATCATCAGGATCAACAGCTTCGGGTTTGATTTTGATTGCAGTTAGTTGTTTTTTACCTGTAATTTCAACACAAACCATTCCACCACCAGCACTTGCACTTAACACTGTACTTTCCAATTTTTGTTCTGCTTCAGCTTGTTTTTGTTTTAAGTCTTCTTGCATTTTTTGAGCTTGACGCATTAAGTTTTGCATGTTTCCCATGCCACCAAAATTTTTATACATAATTTAACTCCTAAATTTTAATATCGTTTCCAAATTTTTCTTTTAAAACTTCTTCTACCGATTTTTCGTGTAGTTTTTCTTTATATTCAACAACAACCTCAAATTGTTCATCAATTTGTTTAATTGCAGCATTTAAGGTTTTAATATTTTGTTGTTTATTAAGTGTATTAAATTCAACCTCGTTATTTGAAACCAATTTTAATGTATGTCCCGATAACTTATATTCAGTATTTTCGCCCAACAACGAAATTAGCATTACCTCGTTCATTTTTCGCAATGATACCAAAAGTTTGCCAAAAATTGTTTTTTCTTCTGGCATTTGTTTTGGATTTTGCATAATGACTTCGCTTTGAACAGCTGTTGAAATATTTTTTGAAACAACTTTATGTTCGCCATTTTCTAACGCTTCAATTCGTTGTAACAAAGTTAGGTTATTTTTAATTTCATCACATAATCCAAGTGCTGCCACCTCAAACACAATTCGAGGATTGTTTGTTAATCTAAATTCGTTATCTAGGCTAGCAAAAGTTTTTAAACCTTTTAACACACTATCAACTTCTACTTTGTTTGCAATGTTAACTAACGAACTTAAACTTGCTTCGGGATATTTTAAAATATCCTTATAATTTTCGCATGTTTTAATAACAGCCAAATCTCTAAAATAACTAGCCAAGTCTTTTGCCAATTGTCCAATATTTTTGCCAAGAGCACAAACATCATTAATTTTTGAAAGTAACATTGTTTGATTGCCTTCTAAAATCAAACTCGAAATTTCGGCAAGTGTGGTTTTATCAATTGCTCCAACTGCTTTTAACACTGAGTTGTATGTTACATTTTTGTTTGTGTAAGCCACACACATATCTGCAACCGACAATGTATCACGCACACTACCTTCGCCTAGTTTTGCAATTAGCGATAATGCCTCAGCTTCAAATTTAATACCATCAGTTTCAAAAATATTTTTTAAATG
>CALDPW010000134.1 GCA_937911885.1 uncultured Clostridia bacterium
TAAACTGGTTAAACTTATATTTGTTGATTTTTTTAAGTTTAATAAGACAACTCAAATTAACTAAGTATGTAGAAAGGTTTAAAATTTCTTTTTCGGACGCGAGTTCAACTCTCGCCGCTTCCACCAATTAAAAATACTACAATTTGGAGGACAATATGGATATTTTGTATGTTATTTTGGAAGTTCTAATTATTTTAGGTATTATTGCTCTTGGTGCATTTATTATTGTATTAATTGCCGATTTAATCCTATCTAGTTTTGATGGCCATAAAGGCATTTTCTTTAACAGAAATAAGGAGCCAGAAGTTCAACAACCTGCGCCAGAACCTTATAAACCAGAGGAACCTGTAGCAACAGTTGCTCCATATTACGAAGAACTAGCAAAAAATTCTGAAGAAGTTTATGTAGCATCAGAACCAGAAGTTATTTCGAGTGTGGATTTTCAAAAGGCTGCAGAAGAACAAAAGTTAATTAAACGTCGTGGAATGGTTGAAGATGTTAAACCTGTTAAAACCGAAACAATGTTTGAAGATGTTGCCGATGATGATGATGTTGAATTAACCAAAGCTATTACTGATGTTAGTAAAAAAGCTCTTAAAGAAATCGAAGCTGAAAATAATGAAAAACGCAAACAAGCTGAACGTGAAAAAGAAGAAGCATTGCGTAAAGAAAAAGAAGAACAAGCTCTTAGAGAACAAGAACTAAAACGCCAAAAAGAAGAACTTGAACGCCAATTAGAAGAAGAAAGAAAGGCGAGAGAACAAGAAAAAGAACAAGTTAAAGAAGTTGTTAAAGTTGTTGAAGTTAAAGACGAAGGCGATAAAGAATTAAAAAGATTGAGAGACGATATTTTTACATTGCGTCGTTCTGCATTTAAAGATATGCACGAAGTAAAATCAAATTCTCATGAAAACGAAATGGAAAAGAAGATGAAAGAAATCGATAAGCTAAATGCTCATCGTAAGGCTTTGCATAAAGAAAAAGAAGAACTTCTTAGATATAAAAATGAAGCTATTAATCGTGAATCTCAATTAGAACAAATCTCTAATGAAAAAGCTGAATTAGAACGTGAAATTGCTGAATTAAAAAGACAAACCGAAGAAAGCAAAAAACCATATTACACAAAAGAATATTACACCAAACGTCTTGAAAGTTTGCAAGCTGAACTTAAAGAAGTTGAAAAAGAACTTAGAGCAAACAAACGTGAATTTATTCCTTTGCAACGTATTAAAAAATCTTACGATCGTGATCAAGAAAAACTTAGAAGAAAAGAAGCTATTGTTGCTAAACAAAAAATTGCATTATATGGCGTTAAATCTTCTGCAAATGTTGATCCAAAGAAAAGAGAAAAACTTGATGAAGATGTTAAACTATTAAATCAATTAAAAGAAAGTGTTTTCCAATGTGATCAAGTTTTAAAACAAAACAAAGATCGTTATCCAGTACTAGAAAAATCAAACAAATTATTAACAAAAACATATAACCGTTTGGTTAGCGAAATTGAAAATGTTAATGCTGCACTTGATTGGTATGAAGAAAATGAAAAATAAAAAGAGAGCTAAATAGTTAGCTCTTTTTTTTGTCGCGAATAAGATATTTAAATATGTGGTATTATTTAATATTGATTGCAAAATTTAGGCATATTATTTAAAATATTTGTATGGAAATAAAATTATTTAACAAAAAACATAAAGCAGCGTTGGTGCTTGGTGGTGGAGCAAGCCGAGGAATTGCTCACATTGGTGTTATCAAAGCTTTTGAGGAACATAACATTAGTTTTGATTATGTAATTGGAACAAGTGTTGGTTCAATGATTGGCGCATGTTATGCGGCTGGATTGAAAAGCGATCAATTGATTGAATTAGCGCGTAATATAACAATAAAGGATATTAAAAAAGGATTTTTACCATTTACACCAAGCTCAACCGATGGTATTAAGCAAATAGTAAAAAATGCAATTGGTGATATTGAATTTAGTGAGTTAAAACGCAAATTTTGTGCAGTTGCTGTTGATGTTATAACCGGAAATGAGGTTCATTTAACCGCTGGTTCGGTTGCAGATGCTGTTGCTGGTAGTTGTGCGCTTCCAGGTGTATTTTATCCAGTAAATTTTGGGGATTATCGACTTTTTGATGGTGGTCTTAGTAATAATATTCCTAGCAGCGTGGCAAAAATTGTTTTTGATTGTGATATTGTTGTTACAGTTGATGTTAATTCCACCAGAGGACAAGGCACTGATAGCAATAAGTATTTAGATCAAATTATGGCAAGTATTAGAATTATGATGAAAAGCAACTCGCTAAAAGGGTATTTAAATAGCAATATTGTTATTCAGCCGGATTTAAAAAGATTTAATAGGGCAAAACTTGATTTTGTTGATGAAATGATTGAAGAGGGCTATAATGCAACTATTTTTCAAATTGATTCAATAAAAAGTTTGTTGAACGGGAAAAAGGTTCAACACAAACAATCTAAAATTAGTGTAAAGAAAATAAAGAATATAGTTTAATGAAAAATAAATTTACGGTTCAGGCTATAATATATGTTGTGGTTTTTGCAATTTTGAGTTTAAGTATTATTTTTAGTTCAAGATTGCAAATAGCATTAATGTTAAAACCTGATATGACAAAAGTTAATAAAAATGGATTAACTGTTCATTTTGTGGATGTTGGGCAGGGAGATGCTACTTTAATAAGATTTCCTAACAATAAAACAATGATTATTGATAGTGGAAGTGTTGATGCAAAACCTAATTTGGTTAATTATATAAACAATGTGTTTTTTAGTGGGTATAATAAACATTTTGATTATGTAATGTTAACACACCCCGATAGTGACCATATGGGCAATATGCTGCATATTTTGCAAAATTACTCTGTGGGAACATTGTTGCGACCAAATATTGTAGCAAAAGGATTAGAGTTGGTTGGTGATAATGTTTACGCTTCAAGTGATGAAGAATATTTACGACTTGTAGCATTAGCTTATCAAAAAAATATTGCAATGAAGTTTGTTACAAATACAACGGTGTTAGCAGATATAAGTAGTTATATGCGTATTTTATCACCAATAAAGTCAACATATGATAATGATAATAGTTTTAGTCCAATGTTAATGATTTCGCACAATAACACAAAAATATTATTAACAGGTGATGCTACTATTGAAAATGAAATTGAAGTAATTAATACATATAACACATCAAAGCTGGATTGTGACATATTAAAACTTGCGCATCATGGAGCAAACACATCCACAAGTGATCAGTTTTTAAATATTGTAACTCCAAGTGTTGGTGTTATATCTTATGGTAAAGATAATTCATATTTGCACCCATCTAGTGAAACATTAACAAGAATAAATAACTACTCACAAAATAACAATGTGGATTTGATTAATAATATTTACGAAACAGCAAAACAAGGAAATATTATTTTTAATATAGATCAAAACGATTATAGTATTACAACAATAAAAAATATTAACGATTATATTTTTGTTGATTATTATGTTGTTGTTTTAATTACTGAGGCAATATTATTTATAACAATTGTTTTACCAAACATTATTAAACATGTTAAACAACTAAAAAAAGATAAAAAATAACTAGTTGAAATATTTTTATATTTAAAGTATAATTAAAAAAAATAATAGGAGGGTAACATATGGCAGATAATATTGTTGTTTTTGGGCTTAATAACAATTATGTAAAAACAATTGGTAAAATGTTGGCTGATGAACTTGAAATGTTTTTTGCCGATGTTTTAGACCTATTAAAATTTGATTTTATTGACTTGGTTCAAGCTAATAATATTGTTGGAAAAGATTATATTTTAAAACAAGAAAAATCTAAAATAAAAACACTTGCAACATATGATAATACAGTTATTAGTGTTGATTACAGAAGTATTAATAATGATGAAAATTTAGAAAACTTAAAACAAGGTTGTTTGCTTGTTTATTTAAAAATGGATGAAAAAACTTTAAATGATGTTAACAAGTATTATAAGGCTGCTAACGAGTTTGATTTGTTTTTAGAGGATTTTGAAAATAATATACTCGAAAACAAATCTAATGTTGTTTGTGATATTTCTAATTTAAAACTAGAAGATGTTGTTAATAAAATATTGGCTAGCATAACAGATTATTATAAAGATATTTCTATTTGAAATATCTTTTTTATTTTCAATAAATATTAATTATATGACAATATGTTTATAACTTGTGACAAAAACCAAACTAATAAAAACTATAAAATCAAAATTAAAAAATTATTAATTAATATAATTAAATTTGATTAAACTAACTTTTATAATATAGTGTAAGTTTAAAATGCTTTGATATTTGGTGTTTATGTATTATTATATAATATAATTACTTTTTAAGGAGAATTATGGAAAACAAACGAAGTTTTTATGCTCAATATAACGAAATTTATAATAACATTGAAAAGCGAGATGTAAGGTGTAAATTAATTACAACAAAGCGTAGTGTTTTACCGTTTCCTTACATGCCATACACTGATGATATTGAAGATAATTTTATTAAAACAATTTTAGTTAACATTAGCAATAATGATGAATTGTTTTTTATTGCATCTTATCCTGTTGATAACGAAAATTCTTTTAATGGTATTTACAACAAAGTTGGTGCTGTTTGTAAAATTGAATGTGTTAATGTTAGAGATAAGGGATTAAATTATATTTGTAATGTATTGTATTTAGCCGAAATAGAATCACTTGAACTTATTGATGGTGTTACTTATGTTAATGCTAAGCCTTTGCAAGAACGTAATGTTAACACTGCTAATAGTGAATTGTTGCTTGAAAAAGTTAAGTCGCTATATTCAAACTATATTAGTTATTCTCAACGCAAAGTTAGTCAGGATTTATTTTCTTACATAAAAGAAAGTTCTAATCCAAACATTGCAATAAATCTAATTGCAGTTACAACTGATTTAAGCGTTAAAGAACAATATAGTTTGCAACGTGAAGAAGATACTGAGTTACGACTTGAAAATTTGGTTATTCTTTTAAATAAATTATTTTCTATGGAATCATTAAACAAACGTATTGATGAAAAAATTAGAAAAGAAAATGAAAAACGACAAAAAGAAATTTATATAAAAGAAAAAATTAAATATTTAAATGAAGAGATTAATGAAGAAGATGAAATAACATTGCTTGAAAACAAAATAAATGCATTAAATATGCCAGGAGATGTTAAAGAGCAAGTTATGCGTCAACTTCGTAAGCTTGCAAAAACTCCAACAATGGCTGCAGATTATAATGTTCTTCGTAATTATTTAGATAGTATTATTGAACTTCCTTGGGGAATTGAAACAACCGATAATATTGATATTAATCATGCAAAAGAAGTGTTAAATAATGAACATTACGGTTTAACCAAAGTAAAAGATCGTATTTTGGAATATTTGGCAGTGTTAAAACTTAACAAAAAGGTTAGTGGTCAAATTTTGTGTTTGGTTGGTGCCCCTGGTGTTGGTAAAACAAGTATTGCAAAATCGGTTGCTAATGCACTTGGCAGAAATTTTGTTAAGTTAACTCTTGGTGGAATGCACGATGAAAGCGAAATTAGAGGACACAGAAAAACCTATGTTGGTGCAATGCCTGGAAAAATTATGTATAACATGAAACTTGCAGGCTCAATTAATCCAGTCTTCTTACTTGATGAAATTGATAATCATGGTGATCCAGCAAGTGCATTGTTAGAAGTTTTGGATCCAGCTCAAAACACAACATTTAGAGATAATTTTTTGGAAGTTCCTTTTGATTTAAGTAAGGTTATATTTATTGCCACAGCTAACTATGCCGATAAAATTCCAGCGCCGTTATATGATAGAATGGAAATTATTAATGTTGATAGCTATTTGGCACCAGAAAAATTACAAATTGCAAAACAATACTTATTAAAACGTGAATTAAAACAAAATGGTTTGCCAGAAGATGCTATTGATATTTCGGATGAAACACTATTAACAATCATAAACAATTATACTAGCGAATCGGGTGTAAGAAATTTAGATAGATTAATTTCAAAAATATGTCGTAAGGTTGCTGTGTTAATGGTAACAGATAACAATTTTAAGTTGCCATATAAGGTTTCGGCTGAAATGTTACCAGATATATTTATGGAAGCTCCAATATTTAATCGTGGTGTTAGAGAAAATAGCGAAGTTGGTGTTGGATATGGTTTGGGTTGGAGCCCATATGGTGGTTCAATTTTAACTCTGGAAGGAGTAACTTTAAAAGGTAAAGGAAAAATTGAAGTTACTGGAAATTTGAAAGATGTTATGAAAGAAAGTTGCAAAGTTGCTTTAACTGTTGCAAAAAATCAAATTGAAAAAAATAAAACACTAGCAAAAGCAGCTGCTATTAATTATGATAAAATTGATATTCATATTAACGCTTGTGAAGGTGCTGTTAAAAAAGATGGACCTAGCGCAGGGGTTGTGTTGTCGTTGGTAATTTATAGCGCACTAACAAAACAAAAGATTAACAACAACTTTGCTATGACTGGCGAAATTAGTTTGTCGGGCAAGGTTTATGCAGTTGGTGGTCTTAAAGAAAAACTTTATGCGTGTGTAACAAACAATATTAAAAATGTTATAGTTCCAAAAGAAAATAAAAAAGATATCGAATTTATTCCTAGCGAAATAACCGAAAAACTAAATATTCACTATGTATCTGATTTTTCGGAAGTAATTGATTTAGCTATTGTAAAAAGGTAAAAAAATGAATATAACAAAATCAAAATTTGTAACTAGTGTTGCTAGTTCAAAAAATTTAATAGTAGATAATGTTAATCAAATCGCTTTTGTTGGCAGAAGTAATGTTGGTAAAAGTAGTTTAATAAATGCTTTAACAAACAATTCAAAACTATGTAAAACTTCGCAAACACCTGGTAGAACAAGACTTGTTAATTATTTTTTAATTAATGAAAAATTTTATTTTGTTGATTTGCCAGGATATGGTTATGCAAAAGCAAGTGGTGCCGAAATTGAAGGATGGCAAAGTTTGATTGAACCATATTTGGTAAATAATCAAAACTTAAAACTTGTTTGTGCTTTGGTTGATGTTAGAATTGAGCCAACAAAAAACGATAGAATTATGATAGATTTTTTAAATTATTATCGAATTCCGTTTGTTGTGGTTGCAACAAAATGTGATAAACTTGCAAAAAGCAAAGTTAAACCTGCATTGCAAAAATTAGCAAACCAACTAAAACTTGGTGTTGGCAATGTTTATGGCGTTAGCAGTGAATCGGGCTATGGTAAACAAGAGTTGCTAAGTTATATGGAACAATTTTTAAATTAATAAAGTGCCACATTGGCACTTTTTTTGTAACTAAATTTAGTGGTTTAACATATATTAAACTATATAGGCTCATTAAGTAGGAGGTAGCTTAATATATGTCGTTTTATTCTGGAAGTAGAAATTCATTTTGCCCTGGTCCAATTCAGGGGAATCCGTTAAATGGCTTGTGTGAAAAAGCGTGCATACATACTAACAAAGTTTTTGATTCGTGTATTAGGCAAGTGCAGGAAAATGATGTGCAATTGGTATTAACTGATTTATCACCAGCTGATCCTGTTCAGCCATTAACATTTATTAGTGTTAGATGTGTTTCAACAAATGTATCAATAACCGACCTTGTTGTGGATAGATTTGATGATAAACCATGTTTTGCTAGGGTTAGTGGAGTTGTTAACATACCAGTTGTTGTAACATATACCGATGCAAACGGAACAACAGGCACTGGTAATAGTGTTATCACGGTTAACACCGATGTTGTTTTGTATGTTCCACAACCAAGCATTGTGCCATTTACAATCGATGTTTTTGCTAGTTGTGTTACACCTGATGGTGAATATGTGGGAAACAACACTTTTAGTGTTGATTCATGTTTATCTATTATTTTAAGGGTGATTGTTGAGGCTGATCTTTTGGTTCCAACTTATGGATATTGCCCAATTCCACCATGTCAGGAATACACTCAAGACGTATGTTCTGGATTTTTTGATTTGCCATTATATCCAACGCAACAACCAGTTTGTAACAATTAATAAACACACCAAAACGGTGTGTTTTTTTTGCTAAAAAAAATTACTATTGAAACTTTAAAAAATGTGTAGTAAAATATAATTACAACATAGTTAACAAAAGGGGAATAAGCTATGGCTAAAAAAGAAGATTCAACATATCAATCAATATGCAAATTAATTGATGCTTTATGCAATAGAAATGCAATATGTAATCGTAATTTGCAACAAAGTATTAAGGGTGATGAATTAGGCGTTTCGGAGTTTACTAGAACATGGTTTCGTTCAAAACAACAAGCTTATGCTGATGAACGTGCTGAATTTATTGAAAATGCTTATGCTAGAATTGATGCTGCCATGATTGATTGTGCTGAACATTTGGAACCAAACAAACAAACAATTATGGCAGAATATAAAAAATTTTATCCTGCAACAACAAAAACATTTGATCAATTAATATCAGCATACGAGATTATTGATGAAGATTTATTTAAGTTAATCGAATCACATTTGGAAGCTGAAACAACAGGTGAGCAATCTAGTTATGCTTCGATTTATGGAGCCTGCGAAAGTTATTGCAAATATGCTCTTGCAAAAAGTGTTTTAGAAAGTCAAATGAAAGTTTTTGAATCTTATGCAAAAGATTTTTCGTATGATGGCTATAAAAATCTTTTAACATTTAGAAATGTTACAGATACTGTAAAAGGTATTTCGGCAGATGTTATTTGTGATTTTAATGATTTGGTAAATATGGTGGCTAAAGAGATGCCGGCAGCCGAAGTTAAACAAGGAATATTGCTAAACAAATTAGCTAAAAAGCTAGCTAAAACTCCAAATAATCCAGATTTGCAAGAACAATTTGCAAAAGAACAAGCTGCTTATCAATATTTGCAAGAAAACATTCAAAGTTCTATTGCGTTAAAAACATATGTTAATGCGTTATATTCCAGATTTGTTGCTGCTAACACTCCAAAAGTTGAGTTGGGTGGCAAAATTATGGAGGCTTTAGCAGATTTTGGATTTGGTGTTACTGGTGAATTAAAAGAACAATCAAAACCACCTTTAATAGATACAGTATATGCCAGCACATTAGAATTGGCTAACATTGTTAGCATTGCAAAAAGTTTTCCTGCTTATGCTCCATTTATTAGAGATATTGGTTACGAAGCAGATATTACTTTAACATTCCCAATTGAAAGTTTTGAATATTCAAAAGTTGTGTTGGAATATTTGCAACAAGATTTTGATGAACGTCTTGCCGAATTGCAAAAAAGTGATAGTTCAACACCTGTTCAACAACTTAAAACAAAAATTATCAAGCCAGAAGCTGCAAAACATTTATTATTTGTAAGCCCTGTTGGAACACTGATGTTTAATGGAGAGCATTGTGTTGATATAAAAACAGGAAAAACAATTAGTTTGGTGGAACTTAATAAATATATTTATGATGAAAACAAACAACAATTTTTCTTGTTAAAAACAGATGAGCAAATTAAACCTGGCAGTGTTACAATTGTTGATGAACCTTCAACTGGTAAACCAGAAGATGTAATGATTCATAGAAAATAATATAAAAAAAGCAAACTAATGTTTGCTTTTTTTGTTGAAAAAACTTTTAATGTTTAATTTATATTTAATATATTTGGAACATAAGGTTTTTTTTGATAAAATAAAAAATGGAGATAATATGAAACTTTTTGCAATATCAGATTTACATTTAAGTATTAATTCGAATAAACCCATGAATATTTTTGGACCTGTTTGGGATGATTATTTAACAAAAATTGAACAAAGTTGGTCGCAAAAGGTAACCGACGAAGATGTTGTTTTAATAGCAGGTGATATTTCATGGGCAATGAAGTTAAGTGAGGCCGAGGCAGACCTTAATTTTATTTCGCAATATTCTGGCAAAAAGGTTATGATTAAAGGCAATCATGATTATTGGTGGAATAGTATTTCGAACGTTAGAAGTGTGTTGCCATTAAATATGCATTACAAAACGACGCAATAAAGTTGGGCAATTATGTTATTTGTGGTTCACGTGGATGGACTGTGCCTGAAACAACACACAAAACACCAGATGATGAAAAAATTTATAAGCGTGAGCTTATTAGAATGGAATTAAGCTTAAAATCGGCGCAACAATTAATGCAACCAGGCGATACATTGGTGGTAATGATTCATTATCCACCATTTAACTCCAAGTTAGAACAAAACGAGTTTACTGATTTGTTTGAAAAATTTGGTGTTAATGTTGTTGTATATGGACATTTGCATTCTTACGATAAAAAGCAAAAATTAATTACATATATAAATAATATTAAGTATTATTTAACCAGTTGTGATTTAATAGGAAACGAGCTTATTGAAATAACAAAAAATTAACATATGGCAGTTTTGCCATATTTTGCTGATGTAGCTCAGTTGGTAGAGCAACGGTTTCGTAAACCGTAGGTTCGTGGGTTCGATCCCCACCATCAGCTCCATTATAAAAGGGAGGGGTTATGCAAGAAATTATAATTGGTAGAGTATATAAACATTTTAAAGGGGATGAATATTTAGTTCAGGATATTGTTTATCATTCGGAAACAAAAGAAAAATATGTATTGTATCAAGCTCTATATGGTAATGGAAAACGATATATTAGACCTTTAGATATGTTTGCAAGTGAAGTTGATCGCAACAAATATCCAAATGTTGTTCAAAAATATAGATTTGAACTTCAGGATAAACAAAGTGTTGCTGGATTTGTTGAACCAAATAAATAACAAAAGAGGGTGTATATGGATATTTCTAAAATACGAGTTTTTGTGTGTGTGCCAGCAGTTGGAAAAACATATTTAACAAATATGGATTCACGTTTTGTTGATATGGATAATGTTAAGTGTAGTTATAAGTATGGCTTAGAAAATGCAACTGATCAGGAAAAAGAATTTTTAAAAGGAAATCGTGGTAAAAAGTTGCGTAACGACACCGATGAATTTATGCGAAAAACAACCATTGATTATATTAACAACACAAACAAAATTTTGTTATTTGCACCAAATCCTGCAATGGTTCAAATGATATGTGATTTAAATATCCCATATTGTTTAGTATATCATTCCAAGGATTGTGTGGAAGAAATTAGAGAACGTATGCGAGCTAGGGGAAATCAGGAAAATTTTATTAATGAAATGCTTGATCCCATTGATGAATTTTATAAACAAAGTTGTGAAGATGTTAGACCTGCATTTAAAATTGAGCTGTTTAAGGGTGAATATTTGGCAGATAAAATACTTCCAATTTTCAACAAAGAAAACAATTAATAGGTTATATTTATAATAGATTGTTAATAAATATGCAAAACTGCCGGAACCCCTTCCGGCAGTGTTTTTTTGTCATTTTATTATCATTTTTGGCATTTTTGGGGGGAAAATTGCAGATTTTGTACCTTTTCTCGTACAAGATTGTATTTTTTTCTGTACAAGACGGAATATAGGTGGTATAATCAACCTAATTTCACAATATTTATTCATCCAATGGATAAATACCGCAAAAAGCTTATGAACGATTTTTCCTTTATGCCTTATGCTCCTATTGTGTTTATTTCGGCAAAAACAGGTCAGAGGGTTGACCGCCTTTTTGAACTGATTAAATATGTAAATGAACAGAACACAATGCGTATTTCAACCGGAAAACTTAACGATATTCTCGCGGAGGCTACTGCACGTGTTCAACCCCCGTCTGATAAGGGGAAGCGCCTTAAAATTTATTATATGACTCAGGCTTCTACAAGACCACCAACATTCGTTTGCTTTGTAAACAATGCAGATTTGTTCCATTATAGTTATCAGCGTTACCTTGAAAATCAGATTCGCGAGGTTTACGGTCTTGAAGGTACACCTGTAAGATTTGTTGTCCGTGAGCGCGACGATAAGAGCAAACACTAAAAAATCACAATAAAATATCCAAAAGTTACAAAAAACTGCCCGAAAGTTACATTTGGGCAGTTTTTTTCTGCTTTTGAGCTACAATGAAGTCAAGAAAAGCAGATTGCCCAAGCCTCCCTGGCGAAGGGAGGGGGACCACACCGAACAATTATTGT
>CALDPW010000135.1 GCA_937911885.1 uncultured Clostridia bacterium
ATGGAGGAAATTATGAATTTTGAACAAATGAACAATAACAGGGTGTATATTGCGGGCAAGGTGGTTAGTGAGCCAAAATTTAGCTATGAAGTTTTTGGTGAAAAGTTTTATGAATTTAGTTTAGAGGTAAAAAGGTTAAGCGATATTTGTGATATAATTCCAGTTACAATTAGTGATAGATTAATTGAAGATAAAATTATAGAAATTGGTTGTTACTTGGCTGGAGTAGGACAATTTAGAAGTTATAATAAAATTATTGATGGAAAAAGTAGATTAATGCTAACTGTGTTTATTAGGGAACTTAAAGAATATGATGAAAGCATTAATCCAAATCAAATTGAAATTACTGGATTTGTTTGCAAGGAACCAATTTATCGCACAACACCATTTAAACGTGAAATTGCTGATGTTTTAATTGCTGTTAATCGTAGTTTTAATAAGTCGGATTATTTGCCATGTATTGCTTGGGGACGAAATGCAAAATTTGTTGGATCGTTATCGGTAGGTGATAAGCTTGAAATGGTTGGAAGAATACAAAGCAGACCATACCAAAAAAGACTTGATGATAACACTGTTGAAAACAAAGTGGCATATGAAATTTCGTTAAACAAAATTACAAAATCTGATAGTGGATTATTACTGGAAGAAAACAACTATAACAGTTACTATGCAAATTTATAAAAAATATCTATATTTTGGGAAATAACATAAAAAAAGCAAACTAATTTTGTTTGCTTTTTTTGTATTTAATATAAACAATAATGCTTGAAATAATCAAAACAATTCCCACAGCTAATAATATATATGCCGAAACAGAATGAGCATTTGTTGTTTCAAGTTTAATATATTTTGTTTCAATATATCCGTTGTGAGCAACTTTGTTATCGTCTACATATGTAATTTTGTTAAACGGTTTTGTTTCATCATAGTTTTCAACATAAATTTTGCTATTTGTTTTAATTTCTAAAACAACATCGCTTTCGGTTGATGAGTTGCTATATAGTTTAACAGTTTCGGTTGTTGATAAAATTGTTGCATTTGGGTTTGGTAATGATTTTATGTTGTTAATTGTAATATCTCTAACATCACTTGCATTTACATATCCAATTGTTCCATTTTGCAACCTTATTGCGTAGTAGTTTGAATTATCTAGTGAAATAACTGATTTGCTAATGCAGGTTAGTTGGTCGTTTTGATTAATTTGTGCAATTGCAAAGTTTATATTTTTAATATCTTTTAAAATTGTTGGATATTTGTAAATTTTTACATTTTTATAAATAGCTTCAACAATAATTGGTGTTGATGTTGTTTGTTGAGTTAATGTTGCAACATCTTTTTTAACATAACCATAATTAATAATGTTGTTGTTATTATACATAACATAATAATAGTTTGAATATGTTGTGCTATCTAAAACATAAACATTTGTGTTAATATTTAGTTTTGCACTAAGATCTGTGCAGTTTGGATAATTGAAAACATAACATTCTTTTGTTGTTGTTGCAAAAGAAATAATATTTGATTGTGAAACACTTGTTTGAGTATTTACTGGATGAATAAATTCGTTTAAAGTTGTTGTTATGTTGTTTTTTATTTGTATTATGCTTTGATTATCTTGATTAAAACATAAAATTTCACCATTTTGTTTATTAATATCAAAACATGTTATGTTTGAAAAATTATAATCAAAATTATAAGTATTATCTAATTGATAGTTTGTATTATATTCATATTTTGTTATTCCATTATTATTTAATGCATAAACATTACTATAATAATCGGTGGCTAAATCTAAAACATTATTAATTTCAAATTCAGTAATTTTTTGGCAGTTTTCAATATTATATATATATAATTTATCGTTATAGTAAGCTAAATTATTGTTGTTTAATATTTCAATTTTACCATTAGTAATTGTATCATTATAAAATAAACTTAATACATAGGCATTAGATGTTGTGTTATAAATTCCATTTGGCATAACACAAAATAATTCATTGTGTTGTGTTAGGGCAATATCCATAACCCCGATTGCTGTTATTTTATTAACTGTATTTAGGGTTTTGTTATAACACAAAACTTCATCATTTTGCATTATATAAAAATTTACATTATCAACTGTAATAACTTTTTTTGGTTGGGTTAGCACTGTGTTTGCAACTTGTGTTAATTGGGTTGATAAATCGTTATTAATAAATTGTAAACGATTGTTGTTTGTGTCTGCTACATAAAAAGTTTCATTATTAACAATGTTAATATTGCCAACATTGCTAAATCTTCCCAAGTCATAACCATGTGATGCTAATATAATTTTGTTTGGAACTAAACTGTTGTTTGAAATGCTAAATTCTTGTATGTTTGAGTTTTCGCTATTTGTTGCAATATAAACCTTATTATCAATTATTTTAACATCGGTAAAATTTAAAACATCGCCTAATATAAATGAAGGATTTAATCCAGATTTGCGACTTAGTTTAAAATCTTCTGTAACTTCATTGTTTTGTTCGGTTAAAAACTCTAAATCAAAATTAGTGTTTGTTGTAACAACTAATTGTGTTGGATTTGAATTTATTACTTCAATATTAGAACAATCCATATATGTAAAATTTGCAATAGGGGATTGGTTAAATCCAATATTTAAATCAATTTTAACAAGATTGTTGTTTTGTCCTTGGCTATAAATTAAATATGCATAATTTTGGGTTGTTGCAAGTGCTAATGTTGAATCAATTCCAATATCAACTGGAGCAGGGGTGCTGCTAATTATTTCGCCTTCAAGATTGAATTTGATATATTGCATATAATTGTTGTTAACATAAGTTATAACAAACAAATTTGTAGTAGAATCAAAATAAACTGCAAAAGCTGTTGCTGTTATTGGTGAGGTTGAAACATTAAATGTTGTTCCGTCGCTGTTTAAAATGGTTAACACGCCATTTGCTAAAAACATAAGTTTGTTATGTGCTTGTTTTAGATTGGTTACATTAGCGTAGGATAATGAATCAATTTGTTTTGTTTGAGTGTTGTATTTATTTAGTTCGCCATTTGCTACAAAATAAATATTATCTGAAAAATAAGCAAACGCACTAATATTGTTTAGGTTTGCAAAATGTTGCTGATTGCTAATTTCAAGCGTATTAATTTCGGCTTGACTATTTGCATTTACAACAAGTTTATTGCTTGAAAATAAACATGAAATTGAAATTGCAATTAATGTCAAAAATCCTAATAGTTTTTTCATATGATTTCCTTATGTTTTATTATAATTAAAGTATATTAAATTTAATTAAAAAAAGCAAACCAACCTTGTTAGTTTGCCTATTTTTTTTATTTTTTCAAATTTTTATATTTTTTATTTAAACTTGACAATCTGTTGTCATATTAAATGCCATATAATAGAACAAATGTTTGATTAAATGGTTAATTTTGATGCGAATTCACTATTTTTGAACACATTTTTTATATTTTTACAAAAATATGTCAGTGTATGTTGACTATACAAATTTTCACTAATAAACTTTAAGTGAAATTGGGGAGGAAAAATGAAAAATAATTTTGAAAATGAAATTTGGGCAAAAACCTTAATTTCCATTTATAGGTTTATGCCTGCCATAGCCGATGCAATTGATAATTTAATAAAACGAAAAACTATTAATTCACAATTTTTAAACAATCCATATAAAAATAGCACATATGAAATTGCTAATAGTGTGATTGATTTAACTGAGCGAAAAATTAAGTTAATTAATTTAAAAGTTACTGTTAAAAATGCAGTTACCAATTTAAACTTAAACGATAAGCGCATTTTGGTTTTATATTATATTGATGGTTCCATCGAGCTACCTATGATAGTCGGCGTTTTATTTGGCGCAGCTACCAACACTCCAGGTTTAGGAGCTGCCAACGAAGCACTCAACCAGATTAACTACACTGGCGACCCAATATCTTTAGGTTATG
>CALDPW010000136.1 GCA_937911885.1 uncultured Clostridia bacterium
CGCCATCTTTTGCACTATAACCATCGGCAATAGTTTCGCCTTTCTTAACCTTTTGACCTGTTTTAACAACTGGTTTTTGGTTTACGCAGCTTTCTTGGTTTGTTTTTGAGAATTTAATAAGGTCGTATTTATCAATATCGCCTTTTTCTGTCATGATTTCAATATGAGTTGCATCCGAAGCAATAACTGTACCTGCATTTTTAGCAACTCTAATAGCTCCATTATCAAGAGCAACACGGTGTTCAAGACCAGTTGCAATCATTGGAGTTTCGGTTGTAATTAGTGGAACTGCTTGACGTTGCATGTTAGAACCCATTAACGCACGAGCTGTATCGTCGTTTTCTAGGAATGGAATACATGCTGTTGGAACAGATACTAATTGTTTTGGGCTAACGTCCATATAGTCAACCATATCTTTGCTAACTTCTAAAACTGTATCAAAGTAACGGCAAACAATATGTTCATTTTTAAAGCTGCCATCTTCGTTTAATGGTTCGATAGCTTGAGCAATATATTTGCTTTCATCTTCATCAGCCATTAAATAAACAACATCGTTAGTTACAACACCTTTTTGTTTATCGATTACACGATAAGGTGTTTCAATAAATCCATATTCATTAACTCTAGCATATGTAGCCAAACTGTTAATAAGACCAATGTTACCACCTTCTGGTGTTTCGATAACACAAATACGGCCATAGTGACTGTGGTGAATATCACGCACTTCGTCGGTTGCACGGTCTTTTTTAATACCACCAGGGCCTACTGCAGATAATCTGCGTTTTTGAGCTAATGAGCTTAGTGGGTTCATTTGATCCATTAATTGGCTTAATTGGTGGCTTGCTAAGAAATCTTTAAATGCTCTGTTAATAGGTCTTGCATTAACAACTTGACTAGGGGTGATATCTGTTAAGTCGTGGCTTTGCAATGTTTCTTTAACAGCATTTGTTAATTTGTTCATACCACTACGGAATGAATCTTGTAGAAGTTCACCAGCACCTTTAATACGGCGGTTGCACAAGTGGTCAACAACATCAATTTCGCCAATACCAGCATTTAAGTCTAAGAAATAACCAACACTTGCTAAAATGTCATCCATAAATAATGTTTGACCAACAAGATCTTTAGCGTTTTCTTTAATTGCTTCTAATTTTTCTTCTTTTGTTTTTAGGTCACTAATAAGTTCCATAAGTGTTGGATAGTGAACCATTTCGTTAATACCAAGTTCTCTTTCGTTACATTTAATAATGTCGCTAACTCTAACACGGTTATTACCTACCATTTTATGAGCTTTGCCATCAATTGTAACAACAACTTCGTTAATTCCATTTGGAGCTAATTGTTTAGCAGCTTCAAGTGTAATAACTTCGCCAGCTTTAACAATAACTTCTTTTTTAGCTTTAATATCTTCATGTGCAGTTAAACCAACAACACGGTTTGCAAGGCTTAGCTTTTTATCAATTTTAAAGCGACCTACGCGGCCAAGGTTATAATATTGTGTGCTAAAAAATTGGCTGAAAATAAATTGTTTTGTAGCTTCAGCACTTGGAATTTCACTTGGACGTGTCTTTTTAGACAATTCAATTAACGCATCATGTTGTGTTTCTAGACCATCTTTATCTAGAGTTGCACGCATAATTTCGTTATTGCCAAAAGTTTCCAATATTTGTTCACGAGTTAAGCCAAAGCATTTTAAGAATACGCCAAGGCTGATTTTGCCACCTTTATCAAGGCAAACACGAACAAAGTTTGGATCCTTTTCTTTTTGCTCCATTTCTAACCAACTTCCACGGGTTGGAATTAATGTACAGTTATAAAGTTCTTTACCAGTTTTATCAATTGTTTTGCTGTAATAAACACTTGGACTTCTTACCAATTGGCTAACAACAACTCTTTCAATTCCATTAAA
>CALDPW010000137.1 GCA_937911885.1 uncultured Clostridia bacterium
CGAAACCCGTTCTTATATTAAATTTGACAACGGAGACGGATCGTTTATTGAACTTAATTACTCAACAAATCAAATTGTTATTAAGTTTATGGCTTCCGACTTTGCTGCGGGTGGATCAACACTCGACGAAGAGGGTGCTTATGCATATGGTAATTATGTTGCTAACATAATTGAACAATTTGATGTTACAACTCAAATTAAAACATATTATGATATTAGCAAACTAATTATTGATGAAGGAAACATTGGTGGAACCTTATATGGTGAAGTTAATGGTAAACAAATACTAGATAACAATGGTTATGGCTTAATTGATGATGGCGACCAAATAACATTTGTTTCAGCTCCTGGTGTTGGATACGCACATATCGATTACACCGATATTGAAAGAAATGCAGAGGGAACTCATACAATTTTGGCTAATACTGTTCGTTATACAACCGAACCTATTGAAGGAAATGCTAATTTTGTAACCAACTTTGAAAGAATGGGTTACGAAATCAAGTTGATTCTTGGTGAAAACGGAACTGTAACTTTATATAATTATGACTATAACAGAGGTGAATATATTGAAGGCGTAACATATTCTGAAGCCGGAACATATGTAACAACTGTTCGTCATGGATATATATTAAAAATTGATGTAAAATCTAAACCAGGTTTTGCAATCGAAAGTGTTACTCCAATTAATATGCCAGAAGATACTTCGGTAACCATTCCAGATAATATTTATGTTAAAAACCTAGAGTTTGCAAACGTAACCGGACCATTTGATGTTGATATGAAGTTCCGTCGTGAACTTTGGACCGATCATCCAAGCGATTCGCTTTCGGGTTCAGGCACAAAAGATGACCCATATCTAATAACTAATGGACATGATTGGGGATATATTGCAAACCAAGTTAACTTAAATGGTGTTACATTTAATGATGTTTACTTCTTAGTAAAACCAGAAAATGGCAATGTAATTGATCTTGATCAATATTACTTTAACCCAATAGGAATATCTAACGATAGTGCTAAACAATTTAAGGGAATTATTATGGGTGACTTTAATATCATTCATAATACCAAAATTGAAAGTGCATCAACAAAAGTTGGATTCTTTATTGAACAGTATGGAATTGTTGAAAATTTAACCTTTAAAGATGTTATGGTAACATCTAGTGCAAAAGGTGCCTATGTTGGCGCTATTGCATCACACAACTATGGATCATTAACAAATATTCAAGTAACCGGAACTGTTGACGGTGCAGGATATGTTGGTGGTTTGGTTGGTATTAATAAAATTGGTGGCGTTATAACAAAAGTTAAAAATATGGCAAGCGTAAGTTCAACTGATGCTGCAGCCGCAGGTATTGCTGCTGAAAATCAAGGCGAAATTTACGATGCGCTAAACGTTGCAATTATTACTAACGAAGCTGGCAGCGCAGGTGGTATTGTTGCAAACAATATTAACTATGGCAAACTTGAAAGAGTTAACAATACAGGAAGTGTAAATGGAAAAACTTATGCAGGTGGTATTGTTGCTTCATACGATTCAGGTGATATTATTGATGCATATAACACTGGAAAAGTAACAGGATTAACTGCTGCAGGTGGCATTGTTGGAACCAAAGTTTCAACAAATGAAACAGCATTTAACTTAACCAATGTTTACAACACTGGCTCAGTTTCTGCTTCAACAACTGGTGGCATTTATGGTGTTGCTAGTGGGGCTACTAACAACTTTAATAATGTTTACTACATTAATATTTATGGTGGAAATAGCGAACAAATTAATGCAGAAAGTAAATCTTATGCAGAATTAAAATCTATTGATACATTTAATGATTACAACTTTAACACCGTTTGGGGTATTAACGAAAACTTCAACGATGGAAATCCATATTTGCGTTCTGCAAATACTTGGGATAGCTGGGATGATTTTGCACTTGAAATTATTCCAGATGAAAGTGGTGTATATCATATTACAAATGCCGAAGAACTTGCTTGGGTAAGTGTTCAAAGCAATATTGATCCTAACTTTAGCGATTCAAAAACATTTGTTTTAGATACAAACATTAATTTATATGGACATTACTTTACCCCAATTTCAACAAATGCAGATATTGATTTTGCATTTAATGGAAACTTTGATGCTAATGGATATTCAATTTATGGATTAACAATTGAAACCAACTATCAATCAAATTTTGTTAACTATGTTGGCTTATTTGGTTATGTTGATGGTTCTAAAATTATTAATTTAAAACTTGAAGATTCATATATCGATGTTACTGATAAACCAATTGAACAAATTTATGTTGGAGCATTAGCAGGTGTAGCTAATAATGCAACAATTAGATTAGTTGATGTAAATAAAACAGTTAACACAAGATTAGGTGAAATTGTTATTAAGTCTAATAGCAGCCAAACAACATCTGCAAGCGTTGGTGGATTTGTTGGAAGTGCTACACAAACAACTATCGAACATGTTACAAATTATCTAAATGTTAGTGCAAACGAACAAAATGTTTCTCTTGGTGGATTTATTGGTAGTGTTTCAGGAAATGTTACAATAGATCAAATTTCAAACTCTAACAACTTAACTATTACACAAGCACAATGTGTTGGTGGAATAATTGGATCAATGGTAAATAACAACAATTCGTTAACAAATGCATTCTTTAACGGAAACATTGTTGCATCTTCAACCTCGGTTTTAGGTGGAATTGTTGGACAAATTGGCAGTGGAGTTAATGTTGTTAAATATACTTATGCAAATCCAACAAACTTTAATGTTAGCGCAACAACAATTGGTGGTGTAATTGGTGTATTGCCAACTTACACAACTTCTGCAGTAACAAATGCAGATAATGTTGCATACAACTACTACAATTCTTCAATGGGATTAAATGTTAAACAAGGTGTTGGAAAAGCTGGTTCTACAAATTATGGCTCTTTTGCAACAACATTCTATGTTGATCGTGCTGAACAAAAATCTTCAGTTGAATTAAAAACTGAAAGCACATATAAAACTTGGAATTTTGATACAATTTGGGCAATAGACTATGAAGGTAGCAACTTAAATAACGGATTCCCATTATTCTTCTATAACAATACCTATCAAGTTGTAAATGTAACCGTAACTCACGAACTTTACGAAGTTGATGGTGTAGAATATGGTGAAGTTGTTCGTAGAAACTTTAACAACGATGGAACACAAAGCGAAAGAGTTGTTAAAACACATGATGTTACTGAACAAGTATATGTTCTAAACGGAAACTATATTGGATTTGACGTTGTTCCTTATGAAGAAGGTGTTATTGATACTGTTATGGTAGATGGTGTTGTTCAAGTTGGACGTAACCAAGAATATGTTCAATTTGCAAAAACAACAACTCCTCATACAATTGAAGTTTACTTTATAAGAAAATTATATGAACTAACAATTAAAGGCGTAATTACTGCCGATGATGGGCTAGAAGTTGATAGTAATGCGTTAATTACTGCAATGCTTCGAAATACCAGAACTGGAACAGCATATTTAATTACCTTAACAAATGGACAATCCAGAACTCTATATGATATTGCTCGTGGCGATTATGTTCTAATAGTAAATCCTCCTATGTATTACGATGTTTATACTCGTTACGATGAGGAAAGCACAGAAGAAGATAATGTGTTGGGAGTTTCAACAACATTTAGTTTAATTCCAACAGCAACCGATGCATATATCACAGTAACAATTAACAAATCTCACGATAGATGGTTAAATGATTCAAATCATAACTTTTAAGTTAAAAAGCACTCGAACAATCGGGTGCTTTTTTTAATACAAATTTTAATTTGTCTATTGAAATAAGTGTTTTTGTAATATATAATAATTTTGTAAAACGAGAGGTTTATAAATGGCAGAAAGTTTATTAACACGTATATTTAGAGAAAAAATTTTAATAAAAGAACAACGAGCACAGCAATATTTGAAACAAAATTTGGTTGCTGCACATGTTAGATATGGAGCGATTAGCAAAACTAGAGCAACTGGATCAATTTTGTATTTTAAAAAAGCAAATTCAAATCAAGAATCATTGCGACGTGAATCAAGCAAACATTCTTTAGTATTGTTAGCATCTGGTAATGAGCGACTTGCTCATGTTAAAGCTCTTATTGATGAAAATTTGGATGGAAACTATAAAATTGCCAGTGTTGCACTATATCATATTGATGAAGAAACTCAAAAACTTAGTGTTGATATGATTAAAACCTACGAAAATTATCAAAACAAAGGCATTGGCAGTGCAGTAATGGATTTTATTAAGGATATTGCCATTGCTTCAAAATGTAAAACTGTTGAATTGGATAGTGTTAGAAAAGCTGTAGGATTTTATGGTAAAAAAGGATTTAGAACAGCTGAAGCACAAGTTTGCTCTAAGGATTCGTTAACAACAATGGTTTGGGATGTTGATGGTAATTATACAACGAATAGTTTTACTGTTAATGAATTAAATTTAATGATGCAACGTGGTAGAAATATGTTAAAGTAAAAAGCTAGAAATTATTCTAGCTTTTTTTGTTTTTGATATGGTTATTTTTAAAACATATATTTAATAAACTAAAATATGAAACAATGTTTTATTTTAGTATGTTTAATAATATCAAACATAATTGGTGCAGGATTTGCAACAGGAAAAGAAATATATATTTTTTTTACTAGGTTTGGAAGTGTTAGTTTTGTTAATATTATACTTGCATGTATTTTGTTTTATAAGTTTATAAATTTATATTTAACAAAAGGGAAAACACATTGTCCAAAAAATATATATCAAGCAAATATTATTATGTTTGGTAAATATAATACACAATTTGGTATGTTTTATTTTTTGTGTTATTTAATAGTTATATCTGCTATGTTTGCCGGTGTTACAGAACTATGCAATTTGTTATTTAATCGCCAAATTGCGAATGTTTTAAGCGTTTTAACAGCTGTTGTTTGTTTGGTTGTTAGTGTGGGTGGAATCAAAAAAATAAACACAATTAATAGTTGGTTTTTACCTATTACAGTATTATTGCTAATATTGTGTGCAATTTTTAATATAAAGGGAATTTCTTTAAACATTAATAATACAAACAATGTTTTTTATTCAATTTTTAGTGTGATTAGTTATGTTGGTATTAACACTTTGCTGTGTGCAAATTTATTGTTGTTGGTGGGTAAGGATTATAGTATAAAAATAATAAAAGTTAGTGCATTTGTTAGTGTTTTGATTTTGGGAGTAATAATATCACTTTTTAATATTGTTATGTTAAATGGTGTTTCAAATATTAATATGCCAATGATAAGTTTAGCATTAAAAGTAAATACCACTTTTGGGTTGTTGGTTATGTTTGGGGTTTGGTTCTGTATTTGTTCAACTATAACATATTACACATATATATTAGCTCAGTATATTAGAATAAAATCAGGTAAAACCCACATAAAAAATGCATTAATAATATTTGTTGCATATGTAATTAGCTTATTTGGTTTTGATAAAATTATAACATTTTTATATCCAATAATAGGAGTGGTGGGGATAGTATTTACCATAATTCTAAAATATAAAACACAGCCATTGTGTGCTATGCAAAAAAGATAAAAACCAAGGAAATTCCTTGGTTTTTTGTGTGTTTTTTAAAATATTTATTTTACATTTCTCGATTTTTTTACGGCTTTTTCAACCCAGGCAACAGCAAAATACATAATTGCAGCTAAAACGCATAATATAACCGTGCTTGCCATAACCAAATCTAATTTAAACACTTGGCTACCGTTAACAATTAAATATCCTAGCCCAGCACTAGATACTAAATATTCGCCCATAATTGTTCCTACCCAAGTAAGACCAATATTTATTTTTAACACTGAAATAAAATCGAGTAGAGCATTAGGTAAAACTAATTTTGTTAAAATTTGAAATTTGTTTGCTCCCATACTTTTTAACAACAATATTTTATTTTTATCACAAGCCAAAAACGAATTTAACATGCTAATTATTGTAATAATTATCATAATTAAAATATCCATAGCAACAATTGCCCCAGTTCCAGCGCCAATCCAAATAATTAATAGTGGGCCCAAAGCAATTTTTGGCAAGCTGTTTAAAACAACAATATATGGATCCAAAATTTGTCTAATGGTTTCGTTCCACCATAATAATATTGCAATAATACTGCCAGAAATGGTTGCAATAATAAAGCCAATAATGGCTTCATAAAGGGTTATTCCAATATGATAAAACAATGTTCCATTTGTTAATAAAATATTAATTTGCTTTAAAATGCGTGATGGCGAACTTAAAATAAAAGTATCAATAAGATTCCAAATTGCTAACAATTCCCACATTAAAAAAATCAAAACCAAAAGAGCAAGTTGAGTAGCAACAATAATTATTTTTTTGTTTCGATTCTTCTTTAAATAAGCCATATATTCTTTTGAATAGTTCTTATCCTTTTTCATCGCTTAATTCCTTCCAAATTATATCAAAATATTTATTAAAGTTAGCGTCATCGCGTCTTTGCATAGGAGTGGATCCATTTAGTTTTATTGTGTGAATATTCTTAACCGAACTTGGTCGTTTTGTTAACACAATTATTCTATCCGACATGCTAATTGCTTCCGATATATCATGTGTAACCAAAATTGCTGTTATATTTTCCGTTTTTAAAATGTTATAAACATCGTCGCACACTTTCAATCTTGTTTGAAAGTCCAGTGCACTAAAAGGTTCATCCAAAAGCATTATTTTGGGTTTTAAGGCAAGTGTTCTAATAAGCGACACTCGCTGACGCATTCCACCACTTAGCTCGTGTGGATATTTGTTAATAAATTCACCTAAGCCATACTTATTTAATAAGTTTAGGGCATAATCAACATTTTTTTGATTTGTTGTTTTGTTTATTTCAAGTCCTATTAAAACATTTTTTTTAATATTTCGCCATTCTAGTAGGTGGTCTTTTTGAAACATATATCCAGCTTTGTGTTCTTCGAATAAATTGCCAACAATTTCGCCTGTTAAAGGAGTTAATAATCCAGAAATTAGTGATAAAATAGTGGTTTTTCCACATCCGCTTGGTCCAACTATCGAAATTAATTCGCCATTATTAACTTTAAAATTAATATTTTTTAATGCTTCAGTTTCGCCATTTTTACTAAAATAATTAAAGCAAACATTTTTAAGTTCTAACATAATTTCTCCAAACACTTTTTATTAGAACTAGGTTCTAATAATTCATAATATTATTAATATAAAAATTATGTTAATTGCGAAAATCATTTATTATTGAAAATGCTGCTAAATTATGATATAATGTTAGTAGCAAGGAGCATATTAAATGATTGATGCAGAAGAAAAAATTCAATATACAATAGATAATTTTGAAGTTTATTCATCTGAAAAAACATTTAAAATACTGTTGGAGTACATAAAATTGCGTAACGGTATTGATGAGTATAAAGATGGTAAGCAAGTGTTTATTGTTGTTGGGCCTAGTGGCTCGGGGAAAAGCACATTTATTGCTAACTGCTATCAAAATAATGTTTTTGGTAATCAGGATGGTAATTTTGTTCCATTTATTAACCGACACTATTTCAATCAAAATCGCCCTGAAAATCAACGAATTTATTTGCAGGATGAAATTAGAATTAAAAAACGTTTGCTCGAAAAAGGTAAGTGCTTTTTAATGGAAGTTGCTCAATTCGATGATGTTTATTTTCAATTTTTAAAAGATATTAAAGAAGTTTATGGCTATAAAGTTTGCATGATATATTTAACAAAACGTCATCCAAGCGAAAATATTAGATGTGTTGAAAAGCGTGTGAGCGAAGGTTATCATGGCATGAAAACACGTGAACTAAATTTTAGACATGTAGCTGAAATGTATGTTACCGATGGTTTAAATTTAGCAAAATCAATTCCTTTTTGTGATTCGGTTTTTGTAATCAATAACAAAACGCAAAACTTATCCGAAGTTCAGCGTCCAGTTGTGCTTATGCGTAAAACTTCCGCAACGGGAAAAATATATAAAAGTCCATTACAACACTATCAAGAGGAGTTTGATCGCATTATTAATCCAACATTAAAAATGTATCGTCGTCCACTAAAAGTTGCAAGGGTAAAATTAACTTTTAAAGGAAATAAAGTAGAAACAATATATTCTTATCACACAGATGCAGCATTAAATCAAGTGATAGAAGAGGAAACGTCTTTTAAGATGCGTTATGCATTGGAACATGTAGTTGCATTGGGTGGAGGTAGAAATGCGTATTTGGATGG
>CALDPW010000138.1 GCA_937911885.1 uncultured Clostridia bacterium
ATAAAATTGTAAACACGATTCTCATAAATATCTTTTAGAATTAAATCTATAATATATTGATTTACATTATCAACTGATTCAATTTTATTAACTAATAAAGTATTGTCTTTTCTTAATCTTACTTTGATAGACTTATAACTATCTTTAATGTAATTATTAATGTAATTTTGCTGATTGAACATATTATCACCCTCTCACATTATATTACATTTGCCCCAAATGTATATATTAAAAAATAATACGCAGATAACGTATTATTTCTCAATTAATTTAATGACATTGTAGAACTATTTTAATATAAAACCTGTTGATTCTACCCACGCTTTTTATAGATGCTCATCTCCATCTAAAATACATTTGATTTCTTCTTTAATATAGTCAAGATTGCTATTTGAAATAAGAGGTATTATCTTTTGTATCTGATTAGGTGTTTTATTCCACCACTCAAGTTTTTCCAATAGTTTAATCATTTCATCATCAAATCTTTTTTACCCAAGAAATTATATCATATTACCCTTTAAATTTCAATGGATTATTTCGATTTTTTATAGTAAATTTCCTCTTGGTATAAGTATAAATAAAACTGACATAAAAAAGGCCTAAAATTTTATGTTTTTTTGTAAAAATTTTGCTAAATTCATTGACATTTTAGCAAAAAAAAGGTATAGTTAATAATTGATATATTATGTTGTAAAGGGGATTGATAAATGAAAAACTCAATCATACGTCTTGAGAATATTTCAAAGACATATGGTGACACTAAAGTTCTAAATGAACTGAACTTATCCATTAAGAAAAATGAATTTCTCACTTTGCTTGGTCCTTCAGGATGTGGCAAAACGACTATGCTTAATATTATCGGTGGACTAGATAAAATGACTAGTGGAGAAATTGTTATTGATGTTCCTGGTATAACAAGAGCATATCGAGATTTACATATATCACCTAAAAACAGTAAACATTTAACAATACCACTTCATCGTTCAGCATACGGAAAAAGAGCAACAGAATTTAGTGATTTGTTTGTTGTTACAAAAAAGAACGGTAAGAAATTTTTAGCATAGAAAAATGGTAATGGCATTACATTTATGTATTTTCTAGCAAATTCTGTTCATCAAAAACGAGATAAAAGATTAATGCCTTCAGATGAAACATTTGCCAATAACATTTTCAGTCGAATCAATGTATATCTTAACAGGACAAAAATTTAACGAGGTAAAAAATGGCAAGTAAAAATATATCATTAAAAAAAGTTGTAAACGCTTGGGACACTATGTTAAATCCACTTCGGGGCATGACATAGAATTACATCGAGCAAATGTTTTATAACGCGCGTCAAGGTAATGATGCGAGATTACAATATTGTTATTATGAGATAGAAAAACTAACTCCTATTTTTAATGTATGTATTGAAAAACGTTTAGCTGGAGTTGCAAATAGACAATGGGACATAACAACAATTGATGAATCTCCAGAAGCAACTAAACAAGCTGAATTTGTAAAGAAAATATTTTTAGTAGATTATGGAAATTTTACACTCCATACGAAAAAATTTGGTTTTTTAGTATAACCATATTAGCATTTGTTTTTGCTTTTTTATTCCCCGAAGAAGATGTTGGTGGAATAAATGGCAAAATAGTTATGGTGCTATATTTAATTGATATTTTTAGCAATATATTATGTGAGTTATTAATATCAAAACAAAGCAGATGGAACTTTTTAGTTTCGCTTGTTGTTGAATTTACTGAAATTGCAATTTGTATTGTTTGTGCTTATAGATTTGCAACAATGGCAACAACAATTTTCTTTTGGATTCCAATTGATATAATTAGTTTCTTTATGTGGAATAAGCATAAAGATAATAATCATAGCGAATTAACAGAGGTTAGAAAACTTACTGGTTGGCAAGAAACATTGGTGTTAACTGCAATTGTGGTTTGGACAGTTGTTATTGGATATTTGTTAACTTTAATTGATGTTGAGGCTGGTATTTTATCTGATAGCCCAACACTTGAAAAAGTTGTTTGCTATCTTGATGCATGTTGTAGTGCTGTTGGTATTGCAAATGGATTGTTTATTTTGTTTAGATATAGAGAACAATGGGTGGCTTGGTATATTGCAACATTTATTGAAATTGCAATTAATATTATTGCAGGTCAATGGATTTTATTGGTTTTAAAGTTTGGTTACTTAACAAACACAACATATGGCTATATTAAATGGAGCAACTATATAAAACAAAAAAAGATGTATAGCACAGTTGTTTATGTTAAAGAAACTCCAAAAGTTACATATCGAAATGTAAATTAATTAAACAACAATTTACTTGTTGGCAAGTTATTGACAAAGTATAAGAAAATGGCTAAAATAATAGCAGAAAATAATTAAAAGGAAATTAAATTATGGTAGACGTAAACGATATTAAAAATGGCATGACATTGCTTATTGAAGGAAATATTTATCAAATTGTTGAATTTTTACATGTTAAACCTGGTAAAGGTGCTGCTTTCATGAAAACAAAAATGAAAAACCTTAGAACAGGAACAACACTAGAACGCACATTTAACACTAACGTTAAATTTGAAGAGGCTAGAATTGATAGAAAAGCTGTTCAATATTTGTATGAAGCTGGTGGCACATATTATTTTATGGATAATGTTACATACGAACAATATGAACTATCAGATGAACAACTTGGCGATAACAAAGATTACTTGTTAGAAAACATGGAAGTTCAACTAACATTCTATGGATTAGAACTTTTAGGAATTACACTTCCAGAAAAAATGGAATACACAGTAGTTGAAGCAGAACCAGGAATTAAAGATAGCACAGCAACAGCTGCAACAAAAAATGCTAAAATCGAAACTGGTTTAACAGTTAGAGTTCCAATGTTTATTAACGAAGGCGACAAAATTATTATTACAACCTACGACGGTAAATATTACGGTAGAGCATAATTTAAAAAGAACAACAAAATGTTGTTCTTTTTTTATGGTTTTTGCTACAATATTTTAAAATAAGGAGATATTATGAAAAACAAAGTAGCATTAGTAACAGGTGGAGCTAGAGGTATTGGAAAAGCCATTGTTAACGAACTAGCACAAAATGGATATGATGTTGTAATAAATTATAATTCAAGCAAGCAACAAGCAGACGAGCTTTGTAACCAACTAACAAGCAGGGGCGTTAACTGCATGGTTGTTAAAGCTGATATTTCAAATGAGGATCAAGTTAAACAAATGGTTGAAACAATTGTTCAAAAATTTGGAAAAATTGATGTTTTGGTTAATAATGCAGCAATTGCAATTGATTCGTTGTTTCAAGAAAAAACAGTTGATGATTTTAGAAAAACACTAGATATTAATGTTATTGGAACTTTTTTAGTTAGCAAATATGTTGGCCAAATAATGTATCAAAACAAAGCTGGAAAAATAATAAACATTTCGTCAACCAATGGCATTAACACATATTTTCCAATGTGTATTGATTATGATGCGAGCAAGGCTGCAATTATTTCGTTAACACACAATTTAGCAATGCAATTTGCACCTTTTGTTAATGTTAATGCAATTGCTCCTGGATTTATTGCAACCGAGAGTGAAATTGGTGGAATGGACGAAGAGTTTATTAAACTTGAAGAAGAAAAAGTGATGATAAAACGTGCAGGCCAACCCGAAGAAGTTGCAAAACTTGTTAAGTTTTTAGCAAGCAACGATGCCGACTTTATTAATAACGAAGTAATAAAAATTGATGGTGGAATATATGGCGATTGTTAAAAATCGCTTTAATTTTATAAGAACTATATGAAAAATATTGAACTACTAGCACCGGCAGGCAATGCCGAAAATTTAATAATTGCAATCAACAATGGTGCAAATGCAGTATATTTGGGTTTAAAGGGGTTTAATGCAAGAAGCAAAGCCGAAAACTTTACCGAAGAAAATATTAGAACTTATGTTAAACTTGCGCATTTGTATGGTGTTAAGGTTTATGTAACAGTTAACACATTAATTAAGGATAGCGAACTAAATGAAATAATACATTTGGTTAATGTTGCAGCAAATGCCAAAGTTGATGCATTTTTAGTGCAAGATTTGGGATTGCTAAAAATATTAAAACAATGTTTTAAAAACATCAACTTGCACGCAAGCACGCAAATGGGTGTTCATAACAAATATGGTGCAATTGTTGCACAAAATTTGGGATGCTCACGTGTTGTTTTATCTCGTGAATCTACAAAACAAGATATTATTGATATAAAGCAATCCACCAATTTAGAAGTGGAATATTTTGTGCAAGGAGCACTATGTGTCGCCTTTTCGGGTAATTGCTATTATAGCAGCTTGTGTTTTTCTGAAAGTGGAAACAGGGGTAAATGTTTGCAGCCATGTCGCTTGCCATATACTGCCAGCATTAATAATCAAAATCTTGCTAGCGGCTATTTAATTTCAACAAACGATCTTAACTACATATCCAGATTAAGCGAGATTGAAAAAGCTGGTGTTGATTCGTTAAAAATTGAAGGCAGAATGCGTAGAGGAGCCTATGTTGCCCAAGCTGTTGATAGCTATAACAAAGTTCTAAAACAAAAAGGTAATGCAGCTTGCGAAACTCAAAAATTAGAAAGAGTGTTTTCAAGAGGAAAGTTTAACACTGGCTATTATTTTGATAATAATATTTCAAAAAACATTATTAACACAAACTATCAAAACCATCGTGGAGTTAAGGTTGGCTCGGTTGTTAAATGTGAAAAATTTAAAGATTTAAACAAAATAACAATAAAGGTTAACAACT
>CALDPW010000139.1 GCA_937911885.1 uncultured Clostridia bacterium
ATAACCAAGTCAGGTTTAACATGTTTTTTTATGCTATAAACAATGTCGGCACTCTCAATCCCCGTTAATCCAAATACGCTTGTTGATATTGCACTAACCTTAACCCTACTTTTAACAATGTTTCGAGTTGCTATAATGTTTTTTAACGTTTCTGCACCTAAACTATCTGCACTAATATGTCTGTTACCTAAGCCAACTATTAACACATTTTTAGCACTTGCAGCCAATTTTTTAATAACAACACTTATAGCGTTAATTAAACTATTTTTAACCGATATACTACTTAAAACCAAATTACTTGTTCCAATTATAAAATACTTGTGATTATTTAGTTCATATTCTTCCTTTGTAATCCCATTTTTATATTTTGTTGTTTTTCCTTTTATTAAGTTTTGGCTATCGGCCTCACAACATAATTCTGATATTAATTCGCTCATAAATAATATATTTACACAATATTACAAATTTATAATAATTTTTATAAAAATTTTGTTAAATATAAAAATATTTTGTCGAAATATAAACTATTTGTTAAAGTATTAACTAATTTTATTCAACTATGTATTGCTCCTATAAAAGTTTGTATTTATACTATAAAAAACGGTTGGAGGGTTATAACAATGGAATTATATAAAACATTAAAATCTACAAATTTATCTGTAATTATTTCAAATTATATAAAACTGCTTATAAAATGCGAAATATTACATAACAAACTCGAATCACTCTACCAAAAAGCCACATCAAAAGCAAAATCTATTAAAAATAGCATACTAAAAATAAATACAGCAATAAACAAGCTAATGGTTGAAATTATGGAATACCAATGGCTAATTGAGTTGTTGTTACCAAATATTGCATAAAAAAAAGAGCTTACTTTAAGTAGGCTCCTTTTTTAATAAAAAAATCACTTATAAAAAGTGATTTTAATAAACTATTCTGCTTTTTTTGTTGCTTTTTCAGCTGCAGTTTTTTTAGCAGGTTTTTCTTCGGTTTCAGTTTT
>CALDPW010000140.1 GCA_937911885.1 uncultured Clostridia bacterium
TAACCAGTGTTCCGTTCCAATTGCCACATGCAGGATGAACCACCATTCCCTTTGGTTTATTTATTACAACCAAATCATCATCCTCATAAACAATGTTTAAATCAATATTTTCAGCCTCAGCTTGCAAAGGAATTGGTGCAAAATCCTTTATTTCAACAACATCACCAATTTTTAGTTTATAGCCAGCCTTAACAACACTGCCATTAACTGTTACTTTGTCTGTATCTATTAAATTTTTATAATGTGAACGAGTATAACTACTATTAGCTTCAAACAAAAAAGAATCTAGTCGTTTTTTATTGTGTTCACTATCAATAACATAACTATTCATCAATTGCATTTTTTTTGCTTTTTGGTTTAATCATTTCGTAAAAAACTAAATAAATTAAATAGCAAATTACTCCCACGGTTAAAAATATGTCGGCAAAATTAAATACCGGAAAATCAATAAACTTAAACTCAATAAAATCTCTAACATAGCCTAAAAAAATTCTATCAATAAAGTTTCCAATTGCTCCACCCATAATTAGTGTAAAACCGGTTAAATACCAACCATTAAAAGTTTTTGTACCAATATCCACAAAACTAAAAATAACAATAAATAATACTGTAAACAACACTAACAATGTTGTGTTGGAAGATAGAACTCCAAAAGCTCCACCCGTGTTTTGAACATAAGTAATACCCAAAACCCCATTAATAATGGCAACATCATCACCACCATTTTTAAAATATTGCTGAAAATAATGTTTTGTTAATAAATCGATTGCAACAACAGCAATAATTATACAAACCTTTATTAAAATTTGAACATAAAATCTTTTTTTACTCATACATAAATTTTACTACAAATTTTGTTATATAAAAAATAAAATAAGCCTAAATAATTAAATATTTTGATATAAATTGTATTTAGCATCTACTATTGTGCATGTTAAATACTTAATATCTTTGTTAACACTTGATCCATTTATAACCTTTAATATTGCACTATCTAGCGCATCAACAATTTTAATGTAGGCATTTTTTATGTTAATTGTGGTTTCACTAACACTAACCGAATTAATAGAATCCAACTTGCTAGCAAAAATTTTTACCTGGCTTTTAATATTATTCAATTCGCTAGATACCTGAGTTGCTGCAATTTCGTTTTTATCTATTTTAACACCATAATCGTAAGTTTTTTCATATATAGTGCCAATAAATTTTATTGAATCAACAATAGTTTTTAATTGTTCTGTTGTGTATTTTTTATTAGATATGTTTAGCTTTTTAAAATCAATTTGTTTAACAAAAATATTATAGTTTGCCGTGTTTTTTATTTGTTCACACACCTTGTTTGCATCCTCTTTGGTTTTATAAATATTACCAACAACAAAAAACTTATTATTATTGTTCCACACATATGACGCCGCACCCATAACAGCTGCTCCACTCGCAACAGTTTCAGCATCAGCCAAATTATTATACTCACCCATTACTACCATATAATAACTATGACTGTTAATCACATTTTTATTATTAAATAACAAACCTATATCGGCTATGGTTAAAAATCCAGATAAAACACCGGAAATTGCAACCATACAACCAACCATTAGAATACTTAATAAAATAGCAAAAAAGCCACCAAATTTTCGTTTTTGTTTGCTTTTTATCAATCTTGTTTCGGCATAATTAATTTTTTTTGACATACAACATTGTTCCTTTAAGAATTTGTGATTTAAAATTAAAATGAAGTTAATGTTGTTAATATTTTATTTTTTTAGGCAAAAATTTATTAAAGATTTTTTGTTTTTTTCAATTTGCAACAAAAAAATACAAAACAAACAATTTTTAATATTTTTTTGATTAGTAGTTTAATTTTTAATTTTAATTAACAATATTAAACTAATAATACAATATTTAAAGGAGCGTTAAAAAATGCAAATAAAACCATTGTTTGATAAAATTTTATTAGTTTTAGAGGACGATAAAAAAGAAAACTCAACAGGCATTATTCTGCCAGAATTAGCAAAAGAAAAACCTAATATTGCAAAGGTTGTTGCCTGTGGAAATGGTGGAAAAATTGATGGAGAACAAACCGAAATAATTGTTAAAGTTGGCAACAAAGTTTTATTTAACAAATATGCAACAAGTGAATTTAAGTTTGAAAACACAACATATTTAATAATAAAACAATCAGATATATTAGCTATTTTGGAGGATTAATTATGGCAAAAGAAATATCATTTGGGCTAGAAGCAATAACACATTTGCAAAATGGTGTTAAAAAATTATCAAACTTAGTTAAATCAACATTGGGACCAAAAGGAAAAAATATTGTGTTAGAACGAAAATTTGCCACACCTTTGGTAACCAACGATGGAGTAACCATTGCAAAAGAAATTGAACTTAAAAACAAATTCGAAAATATTGGAGCAAATTTAATTAAAGAAGTTAGCATAAAAACAAATGATGTTGCTGGTGACGGAACCACAACTGCATGCGTTTTGGCTGAAAGCATTATTTTGGATGGCTTTAAAAATTATGTTGCAGGATCAAATCCTGTTATTTTAAAAAATGGCATAAAAAAGGCAACCGAAATTTGCGTTGATCAATTAAAACAAATTTCAAAACGCCTCACCACTAAATTTAATTTTTGCAATAATTTAATAAGTGTATGCATTATAACTCCTCAACTTCGCCTGATTCGTTTATTACATTCATAAATAAGTCTTCTAATGATTCATTCTTTGCTTTTAATTCTTTTAAATCGTAAACTCCTTGAAGTTTACCTTTTTTAATGATACA
>CALDPW010000141.1 GCA_937911885.1 uncultured Clostridia bacterium
ATTAAAATCTTTTTGCATAATTGAGCTAAATTTTTTAGCTAGGAGGCAATTAGTTTTCTTGTTCGATTTTTTCATTGTTTGCTACCTCCCCTTTTTTTAATCCATATTTTTTGTATTTTGTGCTATTAAATGGCAATGCCCAATTTAGTAAACCACGAGTTACTACCAATGTTGTAAACATTGAAACAACAATTGAAATTAACAATGTATAAGCAAAACTACGGATTGCACCTGTTCCTAACCAAGCAAGAACCAAAGAAGCAATAATGGTTGTAATGTTGCTATCTAAAATTGTTATTGTTGCTCTTTTAAATCCTGCCTTAAAACTAGCTGGGATTTTTTTGCCAGACTTAAATTCGTCTTTAATGCGTTCGTAAATAACGATGTTGCCATCAACTGCCATACCAAGACCAAGAATAATACCTGCAATACCTGGAAGTGTTAGTTGAATAAATGGTAAAACTGACAATAAAAACATTAAAATAACTGTATAGATTATTAATGAAAAGTTAGCTAGTAATCCTAAATTTTTGTAAATTAAATACATGATTACAAAAATTAAAACCAAACCAACTAATCCTGCAATAATGCTAAGTAGTAAGGCATTTTCACCAAGAGTTGCTGTTATAACATTTTTTTCTGATAATTCAAGATCAACGCTATATGTTCCACTTAAAATTCTGGTAGCATAGGCTTCAGCTTCTTTTTGATTTGCCATGTTTCCTGAAATAAATGTAACACCATCAGCAATAACCGATTGAACTGTTGGAGAACTAAATAACTCTCCTCCAATGTAGATATATAGTGGAGATTGATTGGTTGCAAGTTCGCTAGTTAAAGTGTGGAATTTTGTTGCACCATCTTTTGTGAAAGTTAATTTAACACCATGTTGGTTGTTTTGAGAATCGAATTGATATTCTGCACTTGCAATATCTTTACCAGTTAACACAGCTTCTGCTGTATCAGATTCTTCCTTTTTAAATTCAAGTTTTGCAGGTTCGCCAATAATGCTTAAAACCTCTTCTGGGTCATCAACATCAGGAACTTCGATACGAATTTGGTTTTCACCTTGTTTTACTATTGTTGATTCTGGGTAATCTGCTTGAATTAGGTTTGTTAATCTGTTAATGGTTGCTTCAATTTGACTATCTAGCGAGCCTTCACTCTCAGCTGATTTTTCACAATTGTAAACTGCCATTACACCGCCCTTTAAATCAAGACCAAGCTGAATTCCACCAGCAAAACCTTTAAATGTGTAGGTTGTAAATGGAATATCAAAACTAAAAATAGTTAAAATAAGTCCAATTATTGTAGCAATAGAAACAAGTATAAAATTACGAATAGCACGCTTTTTTAACATTTACATACTCCTTAAAAGTCACTAAATGTATTATATATAATAATAATTGGCAAGTCAAACATTATGTTTAAATTGTTTCCATTATTTGGCTATTTTATAAGCAAAGTTACAAAAAAATAAAAAGAGCAATCAATGCTCTTTTATCTAATTTGTTTTAATTTTTTTATTTACCAAAAATATGCCACATATTGAACCAATAATTGCAGCAAACATTATATCACTAAACAAGGTTGCACTTATTGATAATGTTTTACTAAGCAAACTAAAAATTGCAAAGGATAAAATTGTGTATGTAATACCAATAAATAATCCGGTAATTAAGCCATTTTTATGATTATTTTTTAATGAAAAATAACACCCTAAAAATATGCTAATTATTTTTAATATTTGATTAATTGGCATTATTATTTTATCGGGTAAATTAAAAAATTTAATAATTAATGCAAAGCATAAAATAAACACAAGTGAAAACGAAACGGCAATGCTTGCACCTTTTAAAATATTAATAAACAAATTAGAAGATAATTTTACTTTTTTAACCTTTTCCATAATATGTTCCTTTAATGTTTTTATATTAATATGATTAATTAAAAAACAATATGATTAATATAATCTTATATTTTACACATATTATGCAAATATTTATTTATTGGCTTTATTTGGAATAAAAAAAGCACTAATGTTAGTGCTTTTAAAAATCTTATTCAGCTTTTTTTGTTGATTTTTTTGTGGTTGTTTTTTTAGCAGGTTTTTCTTCAACAGGTTCGCTAACTTCAACAACTTCTGCTGGTTGTTCTTCAGCTGCAACTTCTTGTTTACTTTCAAGTTCTGCTAATTTTTTTTCTAAATCTTCAAATTGTTTATCTGCTTCTGCTTGTTTTGCTTCTGTAACATCATTGCCTTCTTCATCTAAAACAACAACTTTTTTATCGTCAAGAGCATAAACAGCATTAATATGGATTTCTTGATAAGAATACTTACCTTCTGCTCCTGTTTCAACTAGTAAAATTTTACCATCGGTTGTTTCGGTAATAGATACTACTTTTCCATATAAACCAAAATAAGTTTTAATTAAAGCTCCTGGAACAATTTGAGTTTCAAGATCGTGACGAGCGGTTTCTTCTTTTTTACGGCGATTAAATGAAATTAGCATTAAAACAACCAATGCAACAACTAATACAATTAATAAACCATATTGAGCAAACCAATTTGTGTTATTTAATAAACTTAACATAATATTTCTCCCTAAAATTAATTCGATTTATTTTAACATAATATATTTTGTTATAGCAATAAATTTATCCAAGTTTTGGTAAAAGTTATTGTTTTTTATGTTATATTTTGTAGTTTTTTAAATATTCTTCTTTAAATGTTAAAAATCTATCTTCTCTAATAGCTTGTTTAATTTCTTCCATTAAGTTGGTTAAAAAATGAATATTGTGAATGCTTAGTAAACGAGCTCCAAGAATTTCACCAGCATTAATTAAATGGCGAATATATGCTCTGGTATAGTGTTTACATGCATAACATGTGCAATCACTTTCAATTGGAGTAAAATCCTCTTTATATTGACCATTTCTAACAACTAACTTACCTGTTTTTGTAAATGCAGTTCCATTTCGAGCAATGCGAGTTGGTAAAACACAATCGAACATATCAATTCCTCTGGCAACACCTTCTAAAATGCAATCAGGGCTACCAACACCCATTAAATAATGAGGAACTTCTTGTGGCAAGTGTGGTTTTAATTCATCTAACATTTCATACATTAATTCTTTTGGTTCGCCAACAGATAATCCACCAATTGCTAGACCATGTTTAACATATGGCATTGTTCTTTTTAAACTTTCTAGACGTAAATCTTTAAAAAAGTTGCCTTGAACAATTGGAAATAATGCTTGTTTTGGATTTTGGTGCGCTTTATAACAGCGATCAAGCCAACTAATGGTTCTGTTCATTGCTTTTTCGCTGGTTTTATAATCGGCACCATATGTTGTGCACTCATCAAATGCCATAATAATATCGGCACCTAATGCATTTTGAATTTCCATATCTTTTTCGGGTGTAATATAGTGTTTAGCGCCGTTTAAATGTGATCTAAATTCCACACCATCGTTGCTAATTTTTCGTAGATCCGATAAAGAAAACACTTGAAAACCACCACTATCAGTTAAAATTGGTCGATCCCAATTCATAAATTTGTGCAAGCCACCAGCTTTTTGAACAATTTCGTGTCCAGGGCGTAAATATAAGTGATAGGTGTTACTTAAAATAATTTGTGAATTGTTTTCTTTAAGTTCTTCTGGACTTAAACTTTTTACTGTGGCCTGTGTGCCAACAGGCATAAAAACTGGGGTTTCAATAATGCCGTGTGGTGTATGAAATTTGCCAATTCTTGCCCCACTTTGAGCACACACTTTTGTTGTTTCGTAACTAAAAAATTCGTTATTTTCCATTGGTTTTATCCTTTAAATTAATAATGTTGCATCGCCAAAACTAAAAAAGCGATATTTTTGTTCAACTGCTGTGTTGTATAAATTTAGTGTTTCATCAATTCCAATAAATGCACACACTAGCATTATTAAGGTGCTTTCTGGTAGGTGGAAATTTGTTATAACTCCATCTACAATTTTAAATGTGTAACCTGGATAGATAAAAATATTGGTGTCGTCATTACAAGCTTCAATTTTGCCATTAAATTTTGCAGCAGCACTTTCAAGTGTTCTAATTGACGTTGTGCCAATAGCAATAACCCTGCGGCCTTCTTTTTTAGCCAAATTAATAATGTCGGCAGTTTGTTGTGTAATTTCGTAATGTTCAACATGCATTTTGTGATTTAAAATGTTATCTTCGCTAACTGGTCTAAATGTTCCTAATCCAACATGAAGCAAAACTTCGGTTATAATAACACCTTTATCTCTTAATTTTTGCATTAGTTCATCTGTAAAATGCAATCCTGCTGTTGGTGCTGCACTACTGCCATCAAACTTTGCGTAAACAGTGTTATAACGTTTTTTATCCTTATATTGATTTTTGATATATGGAGGTAGTGGCATAACTCCAATATTGTTTAAAATATCTTCAAATACGCCATCAAAAATAAATTTTATTTCAGCTTCACCAAAATCACAAACATTAATAACTTCGCATTTTAAATCTTCCGAAAAATTAATGATTGTTCCAGGTTTTACTCGTTTTGATGGTTTGATTAAAACATTCCAATTTGTTAAGTTAATGCGTTTTAAAAGTAAAACTTCAATATGCGCACCGGTTTCGGCTTTAACACCATAAATTCTTGCTGGAATAACTTTTGTGTTATTAACTACCAAAACGTCTCCCTTTTTAAAATAATCAACAATATCTCTAAAAATTTTGTGTTCAATGTTTTTATTTTGTTTGGAATATACCAAAAGACGAGCCGAATCTCTAGGTTCGGCTGGTGTTTGTGCTATTAGTTCTTCTGGTAAATTATAAAAATAAGTGTTTTTGTTAAAAATATCCATTAGTTTTCTTCCTTTGGAACATACATATCAATATATTTTTGACGTGATTCGCTAATTGGTTTATTTAAATGTTTGTATGCATTTGGTAGTGCAACACGTCCACGTGGTGTGCGTGCAATAAAACCAAGTTGCAATAAGTATGGCTCATAAACATCCTCAATTGTGTTAGATTCCTCACCAGTAGCTGCGCTTAAAGTGTCAAGGCCAACTGGTCCACCATGAAATTTGTCAATAATGGTTTCTAATACTTTTCTATCAACAAAATCTAAACCAAGTTCGTCAACTTCAAGCATATCTAATGCTTCTTTACAAAGATTTAAAGTAATTGTTCCATCTCCTGCTACTTGTGCATAATCACGAACACGTTTTAAAAAGCGATTTGCAATACGAGGTGTGCCTCTACTGCGAAGTGCAAGTTCGCGGCATGCTTCATTATCCATTTCAATATCTAAGATTTTTGCTGAACGGCTAATAATTTTGCTAAGTTCTTCGGTGCTATACATTTCCAAACGGCAAACAACACCAAATCTATCACGTAGTGGGCCTGTAAGCATTCCCGCTTTTGTTGTTGCACCAATTAAAGTAAATGGTTGAAGTTTTAAGCGCATTGTTCTTGCACTTGGTCCTTTGCCCAAAATAAAGTCTAAGGCATAATCTTCCATTGCTGGATATAAAACTTCTTCAACTGCTCTACTTAATCTGTGAATTTCATCAATAAACAAAACATCGTTTTTATTAAGGTTTGTTAAAATACTAGCCAAATCGGCAACTTTTTCAATAGCTGGACCACTTGTTATTTTTAAACTTGAACCAAGTTCGTTTGCAATAATATGGCTAAGTGTGGTTTTACCTAATCCTGGAGGTCCATAAAGCAAAACGTGATCTAGTGCTTCACCACGTTTTTTTGCTGCTTGAATATAAATGTTTAAGCTCTTTTTAATTTTATCTTGACCAACATATTCATCCATTGATGTAGGACGCAGTGTGTTTTCAACATCCTCATCATCTAAATTTTTTGTGCTGGTAATAATTCTTTCATCTTCTTCCATTATGCACCTAACCTAAATTTTTTAATGATTTTGCAATAATTGTTTCGGTTGTGTCGGATGGAGTTGCCACTTGTTTAACAATTTTTAATGCATCATAGCGACTTAATCCCATGTTAACAAGAAGTTCAATTGCTTCATCACAAGCTGTTGAACTGATGTTATTGTTTTCAAACTCTAAGTTTGCAAAACTTCCTGATAAATCACCAAGCTTTCCTTTAAGTTCTAACACAATACGTTCGGCAGTTTTTTTGCCAATTCCTTTTGCTTGAGAAATCGTTTTAACATCGCCACTAACAATGCAGTTAACTAAATCATTTGGTTTAATGCAACTAAGTATTTGAATAGCCATTTTAGACCCGATTCCAGATACTTGAATTAATTCCAAAAACAAATTTTTTTCTTCCTTAGTTAAAAAACCAAACAATAAAAAAGCATCTTCACGAACATGTAAGTAAGTGTAAAGTTTTGTTTGTTCTCCAATGTTTTCAAGCAATCCTAAAGTGTTTGCTGAAACAAAAATTTCATATCCAATGCCGTTGTTGCAAACAACAACACTATTTTCTGATTTATCTTCAATTGTTCCACTAATAAATGAATACATTTTAAACTTCCTTTATTTAATATCGGTACCACTTAACATCAAATTAGTTTGACTGTGGCATAATGCAGCTGCTAAAGCATCGGCAGCATCATCTGGCTTTGGCACTTTGTTTAAGTTAAGTATTGCTTTAACCATATACTGAACTTGATTTTTTTCTGCACGACCATTGCCGGTTAATGCTTGTTTTATTTGAAGTGGTGTATATTCATATAGCCTATCATCACCCATGTGTTGGGTGGCAGCAAGCAAAATAACTCCACGTGCCATAGCAACATTAATAACTGTTTTTTGGTTTGTGTGATAAAATAACTCCTCAATTGCAAAATGATCAGGTTTGTATTTATTAATCAAAAAAGTTATTCCGTCATATATTTTTTTTAATCTAACCGACATTTTTTCGGTTTTGCTAGTTTCAATAACACCATAGTCAATAACTTTTGTTTCGCGTTTTGTTTTATAAGTATTAGAGTATCCTATAAAATGTCCTTTTGGTAATGTTTTTGTATCTT
>CALDPW010000142.1 GCA_937911885.1 uncultured Clostridia bacterium
TATGAAGGTTTTAAGATGTCCGTCTTGTAGCGCTCCGGTTCAACATGGCAAAGAAAAATGTGAATATTGTGGAAGTGTTTATTATTTTAATAACAAAAAAACCATAATTAAACATAATGAGGATAGTGATTTAGTAATTGATGAAGATGATGCATTTGATTTTGATGAAGATGATGATATTACTGGAAATGAAGATGTTGATTTAAAATCACACAAGCCATTAACAATTAAAGAACTTATAACAATAATATTACTATTAATGTTTTTAGGGCCTATTGGTTTTATATTTGCAGTAATGATATTGCAAAAGCGAACTTCTAACTTAAAAAAGTAACAACAAACAAGGAATTGAATAAATTCCTTTTTTTTGTTCTAAAAATTTTGCTTGTCTAATAAAAATATATTAAATAAATCAACAGATTTATTCTTATTATTAATAAGGGAGCAAAAATGAAAAGAACAATTATTGTAAGCTTTTTATGTTTAATATTTTTATTTGGTTGTGGAACAAAAAATAATTTAGACGTTGAAACTCAATCAAAAAACCTAAATCAATACACAATGGAGTTGCAATATAATGTTGATAACACACTGCTTGGAAATCAAACACTAACATATATTAACAAAACCGATACAACACTAACAAAATTGTGTTTTCATCTGTATCCCAAAGCTTTTAGCGAAGGGGCAGTAAACAAGCCAATTAGTGTATTAAACCAAAACAAGGCTTATCCAAATGGATTTAATCCAGGCGATATTGTTATTAATTTGGTTAAGGTAAACAATGCCGAGGCTAAATTTGATTATTGTGGCACAGATAATAATGTTTTAAATGTTTATTTGGGATTTGAGTTGCAACCTATGGATAAGGTTGATGTTACTATTGAATATTTGGTTCAAGTGCCAAATGTAAATCATCGTTTTGGATATGGAAACAATACAATTAATTTAGCAAATTTTTATCCTATTGTTGCAGTGTTTGAAAATGGCGAATTTGTGTTGGATCCATATAATTCAAATGGAGATCCGTTTTATAGTGATGTAGCAAACTACACAGTTAAAATAACAACCCCATCAAATTTAGTGTTGGCTTCAACTGGTGGACAAGATAATAGAATTAATACAGAGGATATTTCCACCTATTATTTAAGTGCAAAAGCTGTTAGAGATTTTGCTATTGTGTTATCGGAAAAGTTTCAAACTTTAACCAAACAGGTTGAGGATGTTATAATTAATTATTATTACTACGATGATAATGCTAGTGAGGTTAATTTGCAGGCAGCAGCCGATGCTTTAATCACGTTTAATAAGTTGTTTGGAGACTATCCATATAAAACATTATCGGTTGTAAAAACAAACTTTGTTCATGGTGGCATGGAATATCCAAATTTGGTTTATGTTTCCGATGAAGTTACTGGTGCAGATTATACAAACGTTATAATTCACGAAATAGCTCATCAGTGGTGGTATGGTGTAGTAGGAAATGACGAATATCGATATCCGTGGTTAGACGAGGCCATTACTGAATATTCCACATTATTATTTTACGATCATAATGACTACAAATACACACACGAAATGATGCTAAATTCCAATAAATCA
>CALDPW010000143.1 GCA_937911885.1 uncultured Clostridia bacterium
TCCATCTTCTTGTTTATTCCATCTAAAACATTGACCACAGTCAAATATATCTGCTAAATCAAATGATTTTATATTTTCTATTTTGTATTCTTGTTCTTCCATATTATTTCCCCTTTTCTATAACAACTGCATGACAAATCCCCGGAATAGAATCCCCTTGTTGACACGAAAGAGTGCTTAATAATGCGCCAGTAGCTGCAAACAATACATTTTTAAATATTCCTTCATCCATTTTTTTTAATATATATGAGTTTAAGATTACTGCCGAACAACCACACCCACTGCCACCTTGAAATGTTTTTTGATTGTTATTAAAAATCATCTGTCCACAATCATTATAATTTTTACCTAATTTATACCCATTATGTTCCATTAAATCCATTAATATTTCAGAGCCCAATTTACCCAAATCTCCAGTTAAAATCAAATCGTAATCATCTGGTGATGTGTTTGTATCTTTAAAATGTGATATTAACGTGCTCATTGCGGCAGGTGCCATTGCAGCTCCCATATTATTCACATCAGCAATTCCATAATCGGTAACCTTACCAAATGTTGCCTTTGTTATTTTGTGCCCTTCGCCATTTAACGATAAAACCGAGCTACCAGCACCAGTAACAGTCCATTGGCTTGTTGGTGGTCGTTGATTGCCCAATTCCAGTGGAAATCTATATTGTCGCTCTGCTGTTGAAAAATGTGTTCCTGTTGCACAAACAACATTATTCATATATTTTGCATTAACCAAAGCTGCACCAATAGCCAAACTTTCTGCCATAGTAGAACAAGCACCATACACACCTAAAAATGGTCTATCAAAATGACGGGCTGTAAAACTCATGCTTATTATTTGATTTAGTAGATCTCCACCCACTATTAAATCAATATTATTAATTTTCAAATTTGCACTACTAATTGAATTGCTAATTGCATGTTCTATTATTTTTCGTTCTGCATGTTCAAATGTTTTTTCACCAAACAAATCATCTTTTAAAATATAATCATAGTAATCTTTAAAATTTCCATGCCCCTCTTTTTCTCCAACTATTGAATAATTACCAATAATTTTAGGACCATTATTAAAAACTATTGTTTGATCTCCAAGCTTGTTAATCATAAAACTCCTTAAAATATCAAATAAATTAAACCAGTTAAAAAACTAATAACTAATCCAGTAACAATTACAGGACCAGCAACAGTAAACATTTTTACGCACAACCCAAAAATTATCCCCTCTTTTTTAAACTCTACTGCTGGACTAGTAATTGAGTTAGAAAACCCGGTTATGGGAACAATTGATCCAGCTCCAGCAAATACACCAATCCTATCATAAACACCAATTGCAGTTAAAAAGCTTGAAATAAATATTAACATAACCAACATCCAAGCCGACGCCTCTTCCATCCCCATTTGTGGCCAAATTACCATTAAAATATCTAGCATAAATTGACCAATCATGCATATTATTCCTCCAACAATAAAAGCATATATTAACGTTGGAAAACTTTTTGTTTTTGGTATTTTAGATTCAACATAAACATTGTATTGTTCATTACGAGAAATGTGCTTTTCTTTTTTCATAATCACCCCAATTTTAACTAAATTGTTTACTATTTTTTTAAGTTTATTCAAATAATTATTAAACTTTATAAATAAAAACATTTTAAACAACCATAATAAAAATAACATAAACTTTTGGAGGTATTTATGAAAACATCAAAACTAGTAGTTACAAGCATTGTTGGAGGCATGGTTTTGCTTGCTGGTTGCACAGCAACCCAAACACCAGCTAGTGTTGCAAAAAACATTACTCACAATTTAAATATATTAGAATCAACAGTTAGTAAACTAGACACTATTGATAATAATTACTTATCAAACCCTGATATTTTACCAACTCAAAACCAAACACATACTGCCACAGTAAATTTAAACAATCTTCCTATACGATCCGATGTTAAAAAAGTTGCCAACACAACCTTTGACAACACCAATAATATTAACAACGAAGAATGTAACAATTGTGAAAACAAATCGACAATTAGTTATAATCCCCGTTACTTGCAAGACCTTTCTCCATTAGAAAATGGCGATTATTTATCAAATTATATTAGTAAAGTTAAAACACTATATGCAATAACTAACGACGTGATTGAGGCAAATTCCACGCTTGGTAATTGCAAAAATTATATATTAACATACGTTGTTGAAATCAAGGATTTAAATAATGAACTAATAAATGGAGTTTTTGAACCAAATAATCAACAAATTGCCGCTCTTAATAATTATATAAATGATATAAAAACCACAATAAAACGCATAAAGAGATGCAATGGAGAATTAAGCGAAGAAGTTAATAATATTGGCAAAACAGACTCAGGAACAATAACAACAGGCATTGATGTTATTAAAAGCAATTATTTAACAGTTTTAAATCATATAGATACTCGCATAACTTATTTAAAAAACGCATTAACAACATTAGAACAAATAAAATCTATTTTAATTGAAACACAAACAATAAGTAATAATGAAAACAACTCAGAAACAAACAATCCTAATGTTGAAACACCATTATTAGAAAATAATAACTCAACAGATCTAGCAACAAATCCAGAACCAGAGCAAGTTAAACAAGATGAAGAAATTGAAACTCAAAACAAATATATTGATAACAACAATCAATCAACCGAACAATACAACAGCATCAACAATACAGACACATTAAATAATATTAACAATAACACCGATAACAATGTTACCGAAGACAATTATACTACTAATTCGATTGATGCTACTAACAACACAAATACTCTATCAAACACACAAAACAATCAATTTCAAAACGATATTATTACTCAAAACAATTTAAACAATGGAAATTATAATACAATTAATGGCTACACATTTACACAAGAAGAAAATGTTAATGATGATAATATTATAAACAACAATCAAACCAAAAAAAATATTGACACATATGGTTATAATACAATGATTGATATGATAAATAATGGAACTGTTAATAATGGTATTAACACATTAAACACAACACAAAAACCAAACATGGTAAACAATAACGAATATGAGGTTGAATTGCTATAATAAAAAAGTGCCTTATAAGGGCACTTTTATTTTATTTGCATAATACTTAATTAACATCAGAAATTTTGTTTTTGATTTGAGATAAAATTTTGCTTTCTAATCTGCTAACTTGAACTTGGCTAACCCCCAACAAATCAGCTATTTCACGCTGTGTTTTATCTCTAAAATATCTCAACACAATAATTTTTCTATCTCTTGGTTGCAACTCTTTAATAAGATTAAGCAACAAAAAATAATCCATTTGTTTATCAATTTGCATTTCATCTGGAATTTTTTCAATTAGCATTTGCTGCTTATCTTCACCGTCAGCCCCAACCTGACTATATAATGACAAAGGCTGAACATTACTTTCCATTGCAAAAACGGCATCCTGTGTTGAAACTCCAAAATAATCAGCTATTTGATTTAACGATGGCGAAACATAATGTTCTGCAACATAATCTTCAATATATTTATTTATTTGAATATTTAGGTGCTTAACACTTCGCGAAACTTTAATAAACCCACTATCCCTTAAATATCTTTTAATTTCACCTGCAATCATAGGGACAGCATAGGTTGAAAATTTTACATTAAAGTTCTTATCAAAATTTTTTACAGCTTTTAAAAATCCTAAACTGCCAATTTGAAATAAATCTTCGTATTCAACACCTTTATTTTTATATCGCTTTATAATGCTTTTAATTAATGGAGAATTTTCTTTAACCAAGGTGTTTAATGCTTCCTGATTATTGTTTTGAGCTTTTTCAACTAGTAAAATTGTTGTTTCATAATCCAGCATTTCAACCTCCTACTGCCACATTATTATCCTCCAAGTTTTTTACTAAAATAACTTCTGTTCCTTTGTTTAGTTGTGATTTTATCTCCATGCTATCCATAAAACTTTCCATAACAGTAAATCCCATACCACTACGCTCACCTTCTGGCTTGCTGGTATAAAATGGCTCTTTTGCCTTTAAAATATCAAAAATACCAACCCCAAAATCCTTTATAGATATGTAAATTTTATTATCAGACAATTTAACATATACTTCAATGTCTCCAACAGTGTTTGGATATGCATGCACAACACAATTTGTTACAGCCTCGCTAACTGCAGTTTTAATATCGGTTATAACCTCAATGCTTGGATTTAATGGTAAACAAAAACTGGCAACACTAGACCTTGCAAAACCTTCATTTTCACTTAAACTTTTAAATTTTAAAAATAATTCATTACAATAATTCATAACAAACTCCTCAACTAATTTTTGGCATTATTTCATATAATCCAGTCATTCTAAAAATTTTTTCAATATGTCCACTTGGATTACAAATATAAATAGGTATTTTTAATGATTTTAATTTTTTATATCTGCCAATTAAAACACCAATTCCGGTGCTATCCATAAATTCCAATTCAGACAAATCAATAATAACTTGATTAAATCCCGATTGATTAAAAATGTTATCAAGATTGTTTCGAGCATATCCAGCCGAGTATTCATCCAATTCGCCAATTAACATAATATATAATGTGTTATTATAAATCCTGTGCTTAATATTCATATTTACCTCTTTTAATTTTTTCCATTATATCAAAAGTGAAAATAAATAAATTTAGACAAATTGTTAAATAATAACAAATTTTGCCGTTTTATAAATTTAAAATTGCAATTTAAATCACAAACAAAAAATATTAATTTTTAATTTAAAAAATTTTAATAAATTTATTGACAAAGTTTTAGTATTATAGTAAACTTATCCTGTCAGCACCAAGAAGGATTTCGGGGTGTAGCGCAGTTTGGTAGCGCACTTGATTTGGGATCAAGGGGCCGGGAGTTCGAGTCTCTTCACCCCGACCATTACCGATTGATGTTGACAAACGTGGGCCTTTAGCTCAGTTGGTTAGAGCGACCGGCTCATAACCGGTTGGTCCCGGGTTCAAGTCCCTGAAGGCCCACCAGTGCACACGCGGGCAATCGCCCGTTTTTACATAGCGGCACCGCATTTGAGCGGCGC
>CALDPW010000144.1 GCA_937911885.1 uncultured Clostridia bacterium
CGCCAAAATCACTAATATCCGATAAAACCTCTGCACTACACATATCTAAAACAGTTTCGCAGGCTTCACATATCTTTGTGAATGCACTATTTAAAACAACATAAATATCCTGACTAATAATTCTTATTTGTCTGCGTTCCTTTGTTGTTAAATCGATACCAAAACATGTAATGCTTGAAATATCGTTATTCAACAACGATCCTGCTTGATTTTTTATTTGTTCAAGTGTAACACTACCAAACGCCATATTATATTTTTCTTTTAAGTATTCACCAATATTTAAGTCAATACTAATACCACCAATGTTAATTGTGGCACCTCTAACAATATGGTTATTGTTAACTATTGCAATATCGGTTGTTCCACCACCCATATTAATTATCATATGTGAATTTGGATCATTTTCTTCAACTTCCATACCAATTAAGCCACAAACGCTTTTAGGAATCAATCCAACAGTTCCAATATTTAATGAGTATGCTAATTGAATAAATTTTTGACAATCTGTTTTAGAAAAACCACAAGGAACAACAAAAACAACCTTGTTTTTTTGTTTAAACAATCCAGTTGGTGCAACCTTTGCCAAAAATTCTTTAAGCATTAACTTACACATATTAAAATTAATAATTTCGCTTTCACCAATTGGAGCAATAACCTCTAAACTTTCGTTGGTTTTACCAATCAAATTTTTAGCAGCAGATCCAACAGCGTTAACAATTTTTTTGTTGTTTAAGTTTTGAATAGCAATTAGTGATGGTTCTTTTAAAACAACACCAATACCAGCCATATAAATGCAAGTATAACTACTTCCTAATTCAATTGCTAAATTAAAATTTACCATAAACACTTCCTTATTTGCTTATGCTAATTATAACAAATAAATTTATTTTTTAAAAATATATTTTTGTTAATAACTCAAATAAATATTTATATCACTCAAAACAACAAAAAAATGCCTATAAAAGGCATTTTTTATTATAATATTTCAAGATTTTTATTATATGCTTTCTTAAATTCGTTTGAAGCAAGTTTTGCTTGCATAATTTCAAGTGGAACTTCAGCCTTTGTAATTGTTTTCATAATTACACTGTCACCCAAAATATCACAACTAATATCAACAACATTGTTAAATTTTGTGCAATCCAAACTAACAGCAATTTCTAAAATTACAGCAAGTTTTTTAACAGCTTCTAAATCTTCTTCGGAAACTAGATCTTTATATTTAACCCACTCAGCCAAATTAAAGTTATCAGAATTGCGAAGCAACGAAACAAATGCTGCTAAAACAAGTTCTGTGTGAGTAACTCCATATATTTGAGAGTTTAAAATAATATTGAAACTTATTTTTTCAGGATTATCACTTGTTACACGTAATCCACAAG
>CALDPW010000145.1 GCA_937911885.1 uncultured Clostridia bacterium
CAACCATACCATTTAAAACCATATAATTTTCTATTATATAATCGCTATCTTCCTTGGTCAATCCTTCAGATTTAATAGTTTCTATACTTTTTAATAAAAGGGCATTCTGTTCTTTATGTTTATTATTTTTTGATTGATGGTCATATAAATACTCTAATTAATAGTTGTAGAACACACATTAATGAGGGGGTAGTATGAAAGTAGTTTATTTAACCGAAAATGTAGACTGTTCAGTTTGTGCTGCCAATTTAGAACGTGCAATTAGTAAGCTTGATTATATTAAGTCAGCCAGTCTTGATTTTGTTCAATTAAAGCTATATGTTACCACTGTTGAAAATTGCAATTTTACGGAAACAGAATTAACAAAGCGATTGCAAGCATTAACATCAAAGGTTTTACCAAATGTAACTTTAAAAAACATTAATAGTTTAAAATTTATTGCTAAATACAAAAATCAAAATAATTATAAAATACCTGAAATAAATAATAATAGCAATAATCAACACACTGTTTTATCTGATGAGTTGCTAGATTCATTAATTAATCAAACAGAAAACAATGTTTCACAAAAACCAAATAAAACAAAACACAAGGTTAATTTTTTTAGTTTTGAATTTATTAAGATATATATATCAATAGCCTTTTTAATTTTGGGGGTTTGTTTACCAATTAATAAATATCTAAAATTACCATTTTATTTAATTTCTTATTTAATAGTTGGTTACAGTGTTATAATTGCCGCTGTTAAAAAGATTTTTAAAGGTAAACTTCTAGACGAAAAATTTTTAACCACCATAGCATCTATTGCTGCTTTTTGTATTTTTGAATGTCTTGAAGCAGTTATCATAATGTTGTTGTTTCAAGTGGGTGAGATATTTTCAAAAAATGCTGTATCCAAATCAAAGCAAGTTATTAACGAAATTGTTAATTTAAAGGCAGAATTTGCTAATTTGTTGCAAAACAACACAATAAAACAAGTTAATCCTGAAGATTTAAATATTGGTGACACTATTTTAATTAAGGTTGGCGATAGGGTTCCGGTTGATTCAAAAATAATTAAAGGTGAATCCTCGTTTGATGTTAGCTCTATTACAGGTGAATCCATGCCAAAAGACGTTTCGATTGGTGAACAAATATTATCAGGGTGCATCAACTTAGCAAATCCAGTGTATGCAACGGTTATAAGCAAATATGAAAATTCAACAGTTGCAAAAATCCTGGATTTAATTGAAAATAATGGTCAAAATAAAGCCAATGCTGAAAAATTTATAACCAAATTTGCCCAATATTACACACCAATTATTGTGTTAATTGCTGCAATTATTTTTGCTTTATTTCCAGTATATGGAACTGTAGTTGATGGAATTAATAGAGCCGCTGTATTTTTAGTTATTTCGTGTCCTTGTGCGTTGGTTATCTCTGTTCCTTTAACATATTTTTGTGCCTTAGGATTTGGTGCAAAACACGGATTATTAATAAAAGGATCAAATGTTTTAGATAACATTGCCTCATTAAAAGGTGTTTGTTTTGATAAAACTGGAACTTTAACTTATGGAAAATTTGAATTAACCGAGGTTAATGCAATAAATTGCGACACAAATGAAATGTTAGAGTATTTGCAGCTAGCTGAAAGTATTTCAAATCATCCAATAGCAAAATGTATTGTTAATGATAAAAATATTGATAGCTCAACAATAAAATCATCTAAAGAAATTTTAGGTTATGGTGTATTAGTTAATTTAAATAACGGTAATCGAATTTTGTGTGGTAATGAAAAATTACTAACAAAATATAAAATACCATTTAATCCAGAATTAATAAATGGAACAATAATTTATATTGCACTTAATAAAAGATATTTAGGTTATGTTGTAATTTCCGATATTATTAAAGAAAATGCAAAAGAACAAATAAATCATCTAAAAAACAATAATATTAAAACAATTATGTTAACAGGCGATAATGTTGCTACTGCGCAATATGTTTCAAGCATTATTGAAGTTGATCAAGTTTATTCAAATTTATTGCCACAAGATAAAGTTTCAATGTTTAACAAAATAAAAGCAGATTTAAATAATAACGTTGCATTTGTTGGCGATGGTGTTAACGATACGCCAGTTTTAAATTGTGCAAGTGTTGCATATTCAATGGGAATAAATGGTAGTGATAGCGCAGTTGAAAGTAGTGATGTTGTAATAATGAATGATAATATTTCAGCTGTTAACACATCAATTAAAATTGCAAAACAAACAAGAAAACTTGTTATTGAAAATATTATTTTTAGTTTATCTATAAAATTATTAGTTATGATATTAAACATTATTGGAATAACTAACATTTATTTAGCTATATTTGCCGATGTTGGTGTTTCAATTATTGCAATTTTAAATAGTTTACGAATATTTACTTTAAAATTAAAAAATAAATAAACAAATTTTATCCAATTTTTCATAAATTACATTATGGAAAGTTGGATTTTTTTATCTTTAATTTATGGCCTACTTTGTGGCTCTGCTGATTTATTAAAAAAGCAAACATTAAAAAGCACATCAGTATTTAACACGTTAGCTTTTTTTAATTTAATAATATTAGTTTTATTAATTATTATGGGAGGAGATTTATCAATAAGTATTGATAATTATTGGCTAATATTTGCAAAATCTCTTTGCGTATTTTTAGGTTGGGTAACAGGATTTTGGGCAATCAAAAATACACCCATAAGTATTTATAGTATATTAATGTTATCAAAGGTTATTTTTGCTGGACTGTTAAGTATAGCTATCCTTAACGAGGAACTAACAACAAACAAGATAATTGGTTTTTGTGTGATAGCAATTGGGGTTATAATTTGCAATCTTGGAAAAAAGGTAAATAAAATTAAGTTAAAATATATCTTAATTACATTGCTATCAAGCATGCTAATTTCCGTGTCGCTATTTTTAGATAAACTTATTTTAATTGATGTAAATCACTACACATTGCAAACTTACTACACAATATCTTTACTTATTTTTATCTTTATTTTTGCATTAATTTTCAAGCAGTCCATCACATTAAATTCAATTAAAAACAACTATTGTTTATACTCCTTAGCAATAGTAAATTTTTTAGCAGATTGGTGTCACTTTGCAGCAGCTGAAAATCCTCATTCAAGTGTAATAATTATGACTCTTACAAGACATTCTTCCATTATAGTTTCTGTCATTATTGGAACCATAATTTTTAAAGAGAAACATTTGCTTAAAAAAATAATTTCATTAATTTTTATAGTTTTTGGGCTATTTTTAACATTATTAAATTTTTAGTAAAAAATGATTAAACATAATATTTTACAACATATTATTAATACTTTGTGACAATAACTAATAACATAATATCACTAACATAGTATTTATCATTAAAAAATTTGCTAAATTTTATTTAATCAAAAAATGCATAAATTTACTTATTACAAGTTTTTACACTTAATTTTATTAACAGCTAATAAATCTTTAATCTTTGAACAAACTATGTTTATAATGGAAAAATTTACAATAATTTTTAATAAAAAAAATAGAAAATATTTTAAAGGTTTATTGTCAAAATTAAACACAAAAACAAAACTTGGATACAACTTTTTTATAGTTTATTTTGATAGAAAAAATTATCGCTTAACAAACAAAATTAAACATCAAATAAGTGCAACAATTTTATTAATTTTTAAGAAAGAATTTTTTAAAATAAATCTACAAAAATATTTCTTAACCAAAACACAAGTAGAGCACATAATCAAGTGCATTATGATGATTGATTTTAATAACGAACTTAAATTTGTTTTTAATAATCTTAGTATTGATGGCACATTAAATTTGGAATCGTATTACTATTTTAGATTAAATCAATTGCAGTTGAAGTGGAAAATTTTTATTAATGATGTTTTTAATATTAGTAATAACAACAACTCAATTTCAACTTTGTATTTTATTAAATACTTAATTAACATAAATCAAAACTCTTCAACACAACAAAACTATATCTCCCAACAAACGAGTACATCATAAAAAAGGGCTACAAAGATACAAAATAATTATGAATTACCACTAATAGTTTTTAGTTTTTACTAAAATATATGAACTATGAATTATTTTTTGTAACTTTGCAC
>CALDPW010000146.1 GCA_937911885.1 uncultured Clostridia bacterium
GAAATATGAAGCTTTATTTACACCTTGGAAGATTGGTAATGTGGAAATTAAAAACCGTATCGTTATGTGTCCAATGGGTGGAACTTCTTTATTTGGGTGGATGGGACCACAAAAATTCAATAAAGACGCTGCACAAATGTTTTTAGATATTGCTAAAAATGGTTGTGGATTAATTATCCCTGGTATTGCACCACTTCGTAACATGCTTGGAAACAGATGGTTATACAAAGTTAAAGGCGCATACAAGGATTTAAAAGTTTGGATGGAAGAATTTCATAAAACCGGAGCAAAATTATTTGTTCAATTAACAGCTGGTTTTGGTAGATCTTTCTCAATACCTAACGACATGACTCCAATTATTAAAAATAAGGTTTTAACAAAATTAATTAAGCCTATTTTTGATTTTGATAGATTACTTGCAGCTCCAAGTGCATTGCCTGCTCGTTGGTATCCTGAACACACAGTTAGAGCAATTACCGTTAAAGAAATTAAGGGATTAGTTAAAGGTTTTGCATTAACTGCTAAAAAACTAAAAGAAGCAGGCGTAGATGGTGTTGAAATTCACGCTGTGCACGAAGGTTATTTAATTGACCAATTCACAACAAAATACACAAATAACAGAACCGATGAATACGGTGGAAGTTTTGAAAATCGTTATAGATTTGCAGCTGAAATTGTTAAAGCAATTAAGGAAACCTGCGGACAAGACTATCCTGTATCTGTAAGATATTCGGCTGTTAGTAAAACAAAAGATTTCTGTGTTGGAGCTTTGCCTGGCGAACATTACACCGAAGTTGGTCGTGATTTAGCCGAAAGCGAACTAGCAGTTAAATTCCTTCAAGATGCTGGTTATGATATGCTTAATACCGATAACGGAACATACGATGCTTGGTATTGGGCTCACCCACCAGTTTACATGCCTAACAACTGTAACTTAGACGATGCTAGCCATGTAAGAAAATTCTGTGATATTCCAGTTGTTTGTGCTGGTAAAATGGAACCTGAAACAGCTGCAAAAGCAATTGCAGAAGGCCGCATTGATGCAATGGGTGTTGCTCGTCAATTCCTAACCGATGCTCATTGGATTACCAAACTTCAAGAAGATAGATTAGAAGATATTATGCCATGTATTCACTGCCACAACGGATGTTTCCCAATGGCACACTATGAAGGCGTTGCTTGTGACACTCCACTAAGCGATAGCATTCACATGGCTCGTTGTGCATTAAATCCACAAACAATGGATGGTGGAAAATATGATTATGCACCAGCTAAAAAACAAAAGACCATTGCTGTTATTGGTGGTGGTATTGGCGGCATGGAAGTTGCTAGAATTGCAACACTACGTGGACACAAAGTAACCATTTACGAAAAATCAGATAAACTTGGTGGTGTATTTATTGCAGCAGCAGCTCCATCATTTAAAGAAAAAGATAAAGAGTTAATTGAATGGTATCGTCGCCAAATTAACAATTTAAACATTGAAGTTAAATTTAACACCGAAGTTACCGATATTTCAAAACTAAAAGCAGACGAAGTTGTTATTGCAACTGGTTCTAAAGCAAAAACAATAAGAATTCCTGGCGTTGAAAACACAATTGATGCTGTTGAATACTTGTTAAACGAAAAACCTGTTGGCGAAGACGTTGTTGTTATTGGTGGCGGCTTAACAGGTTGCGAAGTTGCTTATGATTTATATCTAAAAGGCAAACGCCCAATTATTGTTGAGGCAAAACATGATTTAATGGCTGTTGCTGGCATCTGTTTAGCAAACTCAAGTTATTTGCGTGATTACTTTAAATGGAAAAACATTCCTGTATATTTAAATAGTTTCTATAAATTATTCCATTTAGAAATGCACCAATAATATGTGAAATAATTAATAATTAATTTATATTGTAAAGAACGCACGGTAACATATTCATTAAATGTATCAAAACCTTTAGGTCTTTCAACAGAAATAAAATAT